>JBGVLX010000083.1:0-2344 GCA_045124495.1 Lachnospiraceae bacterium | reverse complement strand
TGTTGCTATATCTTTCTTGGCATTTTCAATCGTAATTTTTTTATCTGATAAAATCGTCAATATACCAGTATTTGCAGGATAAGTATAATCTACTCCATACACAAGATCCGTACCTGTTATAATAAAATCCATGCCCATTTCTGTTTGTATGTTTCCTTGAGCATCTGCTGCCATAAGTGGCACATCCACTGTAGTACATACCAGTATTATTACCATAACTAATGCTAAAAATTGTCTTGTTATTTTTTTTCTGCTTTTTCTTTCTTTTTTCATTTAAATTCTCTCCCTTTCATATTATTTTTTTCATTTTATTATTGTTTCATGAAATATAAGTATACAATAACAACTTATTCCTGTAAATTAACTTTGCTCCTTTCTTCACGACAAACAAGTCAACAGGTTGTTCTTCTGACTCTGATATCATACTATTATAGTATATACACTATTTTTCCAACACAGTTTATCACTACTTTATTCCATTATCCTTTCTCAATCAACACCGTTTTTCCTTCAAATGCAAATCCATACTTATAGATTCTGTCTGCTGGTATGCCTTTTGCAAGCAAATTCACATCATATCGTTTCTCTTCTATTTGGGCAAGGGCAGATGCAACCGTTTCTTCCAGTGAGGATTCTCTTCGTTCATTTCTTACTTTAAATTCCAGAATCACTGCCGGATTTTTCTTAACATCCTTCGGTTCTATCACAACATCATATCTTCCAAAACCGCTTTCCCGATTCGAAGTTACGATATATTCCTTCCGTAAATCCACCATTAATCCTAGTACAAAACCATGATAAAACCGTTCCGGCTGTAACTTTTTTGATACTCGCTTTCCGGTATCAAAGCTGCTAAAAAGTTCTAAGCTTATCTGGTTCATGTACTCATTCATCGCATCTAAATCTTTTTGAAACATCGCGTTGATAAAATCATTATAATCTGTCTTCGTTTTCTTAAACCAGGATTTCACCATTCCATCAAACATCATATGCACTTCCCGGTTCGTCACTGCAAGCTCGTAACAAGCCTCTTCCCCTAATTCCAACTCTTCCAAACGGTCATAATCTAACACCTTTAAATAACCGCCGGCAACCAGCAGACTCCACACAGCATCTTCATTTTCATTCAGCTGGTTATAAACAATCTGCTCATCCACCGGCACCCGCAAATGCTTTCCCTTAAGCAGCTCTTCAAACTGCTTCTTTATCGAACCATTTCCTTCCTGTATCAACGTTCCCACTAAACTATTAGAACTGGTATTTGCCCAGTAAGTTCCATACTTTCCTTTATCTAAAAAATTAAGTATAGACCATGGATTATAAATATCCCTATGCTCACCAAACACAAAACCGTCATACCACTCCTTAACATTCTCTTTTTCCTTTTCAAGTCCACATCGTTCTAATGCCACAAATACTTCTTCCTCCGTAAACCCAAAAGCGGTAGCATACTCATCCGAAGTGGTTGTTACCACTTTTAAATTATTTAAATCGGAAAAAATAGACTCTTTCGAAATTCTGGTGATTCCGGTCATAATCGCCCGTTCCATATATGGATTGGTCTTAAAAGTCGAATTAAAAAGACTTCTGGTAAATGCCACCAACTCATCCCAGAATCCATTTACATATGCTTCCTGCATCGGAGTATCGCATTCATCTAATAAGATGATTACTTTTTTACCATAATATCGCTGTAAAAAATCCGAAAGCTGATAAAGTGAAGAAGTAATATCACTGTCTCCCACCGTTACAGATAAAACACGTTCAAAATATGCTCTGTCCGCATCTGTCAAAACCTTACTTTCTTTTAAAAATGAATGCTTAATATATAAATTTCTTAATATCTCACATATCTTTTCTCTTGTAGTAACATAATTACTTTCTTTTATCCGGGCAAAAGATATGCTGATTACCGGATAAGTTCCCTGCAAATTTCTATATTTTTCTTCCTCCCAGATGGAAAGTCCTTCAAACACATCTCCTCTTCCCGCATAATTCACAGAAAAAAATTCTTCTACCATACTCATGTTTAAAGTTTTCCCAAAACGTCTCGGTCTTGTAATTAAGGTTACATCATCTCCCCTTTCCCACCATTCCTTAATAAATAATGTTTTATCGATATAAAAATAATTCTGTTCTCTTAATTTTATAAAATCCTGTATTCCAATTCCCACAGTATTTGACATACCCGCAGTATTTACCATATCTACCCGCTTCCTTTCAAATCCCCTTTGGTTCTTTACCGTTAGTATAACAATTTTTCGTTTACAATACAACAATAACGGAAGTTCATTCATAGAAATCCATTTAAAAAATGTTATTGTACACTCGTACCAAAGAAAAA
>JBGVLX010000082.1:0-5543 GCA_045124495.1 Lachnospiraceae bacterium | reverse complement strand
GCTCAATGGTAGAGCACACGGCTGTTAACCGTGGGGTTGTAGGTTCGAGCCCTACTCGGGGAGCTTAGGCCCCATGGTCAAGCGGTTAAGACATCGCCCTTTCACGGCGGTAACAGGGGTTCAAATCCCCTTGGGGTCATTGTAACTTATATAGGAATATATAAGTTATTCTTGCATATAATACTATAGATAAAAGAAACATGGCGCCATAGCCAAGTGGTAAGGCAGAGGTCTGCAACACCTTTATCATCGGTTCAAATCCGTTTGGCGCCTTTTTTTGTTTACCAGAAAATTTATTCGTAGTAAATAAAAAAGAATATCTGCATAATGTGTAGGGAAAATTTAATGATTATCGCGGGGTGGAGCAGTCTGGAAGCTCGTCGGGCTCATAACCCGAAGGTCGTAGGTTCAAATCCTGCCCCCGCAAGTAAATGGATACAGATTATGGGAAACCATAATCTGTATCTGTGTGTAGGGAGAAGACAATAAAGTGAGGAGATTAAGGAGGAGAGGCGTTCTATGAAAAAGGCTATCATTCGATTGCCAGGTGTTAATAGTGTTCAACAATTTGTACATAAGGTGAATAAATACGAATATGAGGTTGATTTGTATTCGCACAGATTTGTAATTGATGCTAAGTCTATTTTGGGAGTTTTAAGTATAAACAGGGATGAACCATTGGAAATGCATATTTATAATGATAAATGTGATGACTTGTTAAAGGATCTGGAAGAATTTATATGTTGCGAATAGTAATTTTATAAAGGAATTACTATGAATGTTATGTATAATATAACTTACAGAATAATTTATGGATGAGATTGTAACGGTAACCATACAAGAAAATTGTCTGGTTACCAATTTTTATTTATTAGAAAGATATCATAAGTGCCCAACAGCAATCTTTCATTTCGTATATAATATAAAGTGACTTTCAGATATTGAAAGTGTAAAATACATTTTGTTCGAAATATCATGTAATAACAATAGCTCAGAAAGGAATTTGAGGATATGGAATTTAATATAGGACAAGTTATAAAATTAAAGAAATCACATCCTTGTGGAGCAAATCAATGGGAAATCCTTAGGGTGGGAATGGATTTTCGACTGAAATGTAAAGGATGTGAACATCAAGTGATGGTTTCAAGAAAATTAGTAGAAAAGAATTTTAAAGGCTTTCTGGAAAATGAATGAATCAGTAATATTAAGAAAAAAAAGACTGTCAGTAATATTAAGAAAAAAAGACTTGCTTTTAATCAATGAATATGATAAAATTACAAATTGTGATATGTAGTTTATTCCTTGTTCTTTCAGAAAGAAAGGACCAGAGACCAAAAGGAGGTGCAGATAACAATGACAAAGTATGAATTAGCGTTGGTTGTTAATGCAAAGATCGAAGAAGACGTAAGAGTAGCAACTGTCGACAAAGTAAAGGCTTATGTTGAAAAGTTTGGCGGTACTATTACAAACGTTGAAGAATGCGGTAAGAAGAGATTAGCTTACGACATTCAAAAGATGAAAGAAGGATTTTATTATTTCATCCAATTCGAATCAGCATCTGATGTTCCAGCGAATCTAGAAGCTAGTGTTCGTATTATGGAAAATGTCATCAGATACTTATGCGTTAAACAAGAAGCATAACGAATAGGAGGAATTTCCATATGAATAAGGTAATTTTGATGGGTCGTTTGACCAGAGATCCTGAAATTAGATATTCCCAAGGAGAGAATGCCTTGGCGATTGCCAGATATACCCTAGCCGTAGATCGCAGATTTGCAAAACGTGACGGAAGTAATGAACAGACTGCAGATTTTATTGGTTGTGTAACGTTTGGGAAAAGTGCAGAGTTTGCAGAAAAGTATTTAAAACAAGGCACTAAGATTGCGATTACCGGAAGAATTCAAACAGGAAGCTATACCAATAAAGATGGTGTAAAAGTTTATACCACGGAAGTTGTTGTAGAAGAACACGAATTTGCAGAAAGTAAGTCTGCAGGAAATAGTGGAGATTATCAAGCAGCTGGCAGACCGGCACCTAGTGCGGCTGCAGGTGATGGATTTATAAGTATTCCAAATGGAATCGAAGAAGAATTACCGTTCAACTAATCGTATTGTAATAGGAGGTAATACAAATGCCAGTTAATAAGACTGAAAAGAGCGAACGTCCAGAAGCTCCAATGAAGAGAAGACCGATTCGCAGAAGAAAGAAAGTATGTGTATTTTGTGCAGATAAGAATGCTGTAATTGACTATAAAGATGTGAATAAGTTAAAGAGATATGTATCAGAAAGAGGTAAGATTCTTCCTAGAAGAATTACCGGTAACTGTGCAAAGCATCAGAGAGCTTTAACAGTAGCAATTAAGCGTGCAAGACACATCGCTTTAATGCCATATACTTTAGATTAATAAATCAACAGATTAGACTCATAGTTCGTAAGAATTATGAGTCTTTTTTTTACTGGAACCATTCAGTGGTGGCAAATGCTTTTTTTAGTCGCGCGGCTTTTTGACTGTTTATAAAATTTTGTTGAGTATTATGTTGCTTTTTTTCATGAAGTATGATAACATGCAGACACATAGGAAGTAGTATTGCTTTGTAAAAAAACAGTTCTGCGTTTTAGAAATTAATCTGGAGGGAATTAAAAAAATGAAAATTTTAAAACGTTCAAGTGTAGTGCTTGTTGCACTATCAATGATGGTATTTGGTTTGGCTGCTTGTGGTAGCAAGGAAGATACAAACACAGATACAACAAAAAAGGTTGCTACTACTGAAAAAACAGAGAATACGGAAGAGGTAGCTAGTAAGGATGAACCTGTTGATAAAACAGAGGATACGGAAGATGTAGATGATACATCAACCATAACAGTAGAGGAAGCAATTGAATTAGTTAAGAAGGAAGTTGGAGATGATTTTTCCTTTGTTCCTGCTGATGAGATTGAGGAGAAAGATGGTAGTCAGTATTATGTAATTTATGTTGAGACACTCTTAGATACTGGAAACTTAACAACTCAAACTACATACTTGGTAAAAACGGATGGTTCGGAAGTTTTTGATAAGTATGTTACTGACACTTATGTTGGTGAATATGTTTCTTCAGGTGTTACAGGGGAAACAGTATTTAAGGTTTCTGAAGATGGCACTTTTGAGATGACTACAACCGGTGATGTGAATCAGGTGGTTAGCGGAGTTTATGAATTTGGAATTACTGATTCAGCAAGTGTTATTAAACTGAAATTGTATCCAAGAAAGAATGTGATAGAATTGGATGGAGAAACAACAGAAGAAGAGGTAACAGATGTCGAAGGTACTGCAGTGATTGAAGACGGTAAGCTTACATTATCGATGGAAAGTGTAGATACTGTTTTTACAAAAAAATAATGAGCCAATGAAATAGAGCAATTTTTATTATTAGGCAGCGAAAATCGACCTAAAAATAGGTCGATTTTTTGCGTTTTAGATTGATTTTTATATGAAAGTGATTCTATGTCAATTGACCTTTTAATCATAGAAAGATGATTATTAGCAAGTAAACTTGCATAATCATCTTTCTAAGATTAAGGCCGTGAATCATCTCGGTTAAATTCGCGACAAGTCGCTCATTAAGTACCGACGGCCGAACAAGCACCTGCTTATGTATTTGTTTTTTTTGAATCACTTGATATAAATTTTGGTAGTTTCGCAATTACCTACTTTCTAAATATCTCCCCCTCTAATTCCTCTTTCATTTTCTTTCTGCATATCTTCCTTCCCTCATTTTTTATACTTCAATTTTTTCTATATTCAAAGAGTAAATTGGTCAAATTGCATCTTCTTATCTGTCAGTTACAACTGGGGGAAGAGTTTAGAAAATCTTAGCATCTTTTTCAAAGTCAGTAATTGTCGGACACGGATGTCCGACAAAACCCCAATCGAGCCACGGACGGCTCGTTTGGGGTGGTTACGTCCCTTTCCAAAAAAGTAAATAAAAGATGCTTAGATTTTCTTACTCTGAACACGCTTGTAACAGACAGATAAGAAGATGCAATTTGACTTCACGACCTTTCAACTTCACACCTTCTAACTTCACACCTTCTAGCTTCACACCTTCTAACATTAAAATCTTTCATATTAAACCCTTTGACCCCAATCCTAAAAAAGAAAAAAAGACCCAAAAGATTTCTCTTTTAAGTCTTTTTAGTATTCGTACATATAAATAAAATTATTCAAACCACATCATACAATCCACCAACATGGCTGATTTTCACATTTACGTGCCTATGAATTATAACTGCACTGTTACAAAAATATCATAAATCGCCTTAATGGCAGCCTCAAAATCACGGTTATCCACACCAATGATAATATTTAACTCAGAAGAACCCTGGTCAATCATCTTAACATTTACATTTACATGAGCAAGCGCCGCAAAAATACGGGCTGCAGTACCACGATTTGACTTCATACCACGACCTACGACTGCAATCAATCCAAGATTTGGTTCAATATCAATGGAATCCGGCTGGGTTAATCTGTGGATTTCCGCCAATACCTGCTGCTCTTTTCCCTCAAATTCTTCCTGATGAACAAACACAGTCATGGTATCAATACCGGAAGGCACATGTTCAAAAGAAATTCCATGATCTTCAAAAGCCTGAAGTACACGACGTCCAAAACCGATTTCAGAGTTCATCATATCCTTTTCAATGTTAACAGAAACGAATCCCTTCTTACCAGCAATACCGGTAATAGTATACTTTGGTAACTTACAGGTAGATTCCACAATCATGGTACCTGGGTCTTCCGGAGCATTGGTATTCTTAATATTAATAGGAATTCCTTCCTTACGAACAGGGAAAATGGCATCTTCATGAAGAACCGTTGCACCCATGTAAGATAATTCTCGAAGTTCTTTATAAGTAATGGTCTGGATGACTTCAGGACTATCAATAATTCTTGGATCCGCTACTAAGAATCCGGAAACATCGGTCCAGTTTTCATATAAATCAGCCTGCACTGCTTTTGCAACGATAGAACCGGTGACATCAGAACCGCCTCTTGAGAAGGTCTTTACCACACCATTTTCATAAGCACCATAAAATCCGGGAATAACAGCTCTTTCTACATTTTCTAATCTCTTTCCTAACACCTGATTGGTCTTATCTGCATCAAACGTTCCATCTTCCTTAAAGAAAATAACCGTAGCAGAATCAATAAATTCATAACCAAGATAATTTGCCATGATGATACCATTTAAATATTCACCACGGGATGCCGCATAGTCAGAACCGGCTTTTGCCTTAAATTGTTCCTTGATTACCTTAAATTCCTCTTCTAAAGATAAAGAAAGTCCCAAACCGCTGATAATCTCATCATAACGTTCTTTGATTTTCTTTAATAAATCATCAAACTTTTTCCCTTCCTGTGCTACTGCATAACAATGATATAACATATCTGTTACCTTTGTATCACCATCAAATCTTTTTCCAGGAGCGGATGGCACAACATACTTACGGGCTTCATCACTGCGGATAAAATCTCCCACCTTCTGAAACTGTTGCGCACTTG
>JBGVLX010000081.1:0-2309 GCA_045124495.1 Lachnospiraceae bacterium | reverse complement strand
TATTCCAAAAGGAATCAAAGAATACGAAGGTGGAATTATTGATGAAAAAGAATTTATGGACAAGCTTCCTACAGTAGCAGAACTGGCAATTGGGGATGCATGTACCGGATCTAATCCAAGAATCCCAACTCAGGAAGAAATGGAAGGACTTTTGAAGGCTTGCTTCTATGGAGAAGATGTAGATTTTTAATGAAAAATAGCTAAACATATGAAAGAAAATAGCTTTGGTTGCAGAAAAACTGTATCCAGGGCTATTTTTATTTGCTTCACATCCACGAATACTCCCTTGCAAAGTGCATACATTTAAACTATAATGAAAAAGTTAGAATGACCCACAGGGCCGAGATAGCTTATATTAAATACAATCAGCTATGCCCGCCCTTTTTTCAAGGAGCAAAATCATGAATTATAATCAGTTACGTGAAACTTATAAAGAGTTTATTTACAAATGCTATGATATAGAAGAAACAGATGCAAAAATTCGCATCACTTATCATTTTGAAATCCCAGGATTATCAGAATTTTATCCATACTGGGAATTTCCGAAGAAACCAGGCAGCAAAGAAATAGCAAAAGATAATCTAATGTTTGAAAACATGGTATTTTCTCTTGGGATGGTAGAATTGGTAAGCTACTGGAAGATTACCTGTGCTCCAAAAGTACGGGTACAGGCAGGGGCTTTGGATAGTGAGCAGATAAAATGGTGGAAAGAATTGTACTATCATGGTCTGGGAGAATTTTACTATACTAATGGTATAGAAGTAGAACAGGACAGCTTTATGGAAATTGTTTCCGAAGGAAAACAGTTTTCTGGAACATGGCAAGAAGAGGAAAGTCTGAAAGGATGTCTGGTGCCAATTGGTGGTGGAAAAGACTCAGCAGTAACTTTAAGCCTTTTAAAAGACCAGAAAGACAGAAATTACTGTTATATTATTAACCCAAGAGGCGCTACCATTCACACCGTAGAAGCCGGTGGATATGAAACAGACAAGATGATTGCAGTAAAACGTACTTTAGATAAAAACATGATAGAATTAAATAAGCAGGGCTTTTTAAACGGTCATACACCATTCTCTGCTATTGTAGCCTTTTCGGCGACCATAGCAGCATATATGAACGGATTAAAATATATTGTATTATCTAACGAATCCAGTGCCAATGAAAGTACTGTGGCAGGAAGTACCGTAAATCACCAGTATTCTAAGAGCTTTAAATTTGAGCAAGATTTTCATAATTATGAAAAAAAATACATAAGAAGCGGTACTTACTACTTTAGTATGCTGCGTCCATTAAGCGAATTTCAGATTGCAAAACAGTTTGCAAAATATAGGGAATATCATGATATTTTCAGAAGCTGTAATGTGGGAAGCAAGGAAGATATCTGGTGCGGACATTGCCCGAAATGCCTGTTTGTATTTTTTATCCTATCTCCATTTATGGAACAGGAACGTTTGAAAGAAATCTTTGGTGCAGATATGTTAAATGACTTGACCATGTTAGAAACCATGAAACAGTTAATTGGAGTATCACCGGAAAAACCATTTGAATGTGTAGGAAGCCGAGATGAAATCAATACCGCCATTTGCCTTGCTATAGAAAAGTTAGAGCAAAAAGGCCAGACATTGCCAAAACTTTTAGAATATTATAAAGCAGAAGGCTTTTATGAAAAGAACAAAGGCAATGAAAAGACATATTTGGAATTTTACGATAAAGAACACTTGTTACCAGAAGAATTTGATGAGATTTTGAAAAGAGAATGTTATAATTAGTAGTATAAGTTCCGTAAGAAAAGCATATTAGTAAGTGGGAGGCAGTCACATGTTAGAAACAATGAAAAATTGTATTGAAAATAGGAAGGTGCTAATACTAGGATTTGGCCGGGAAGGAAAATCCACTTATAAGTTAATAGAAAAGGCAGGAGGGTATCAGAGCCTTGCCATAGCTGACTTGAATCCCCTTACCGATATTTTACCGGAAAATGTCTTGCAGATTACAGGAAAAGAATATCAAAAATCTTTAAATGAATATGACCTGGTGTTTAAAAGTCCTGGTATTGTATTGGAACAGGAGATAGAAGAATATACCTGTGAAATTGTATCTCAGACAGAACTTTTCTTTCGCAGATTTCGTAATCAGATAATTGGAATTACCGGAACCAAGGGAAAAAGCACTACGACAACCTTACTATATCATGTATTAAAGGAAGCAGGAGTAAAAACGGTGCTGGCAGGAAACATTGGAATTCCGGCATTTGACATTGCAGAAGAAATACAGGAAGATACCGTAATTTGTTTTGAAATGTCCTCTCA
>JBGVLX010000080.1:0-3286 GCA_045124495.1 Lachnospiraceae bacterium | reverse complement strand
ATTGGATGTTACCACATAATCCTCACTCATATCTACCAGTAACCCTAATACAAAACCATGGTAAAACCGTTCCGGCTCATCTCCTAAGACTCCTTTTCCGGTATCGAAATAGCTAAAGGTCTGTAAGGTAATGTTTCTCATATATTTATTCATTGTTTTTACGTCATCTGCAAGTAAGGATTTTATAAAACCATGATAGGAGGGTCTTGCTGGTGCAAACCAGCCACTAATCATCCCACGAAACATAAGTCCTACTTCCTTATTGGTAATGGCTAATTCATAATTCGGTTGTCTCTCTACCTTCCCGATATCCTCGTAATCCAAAATTTTCAAGTATCCACTTGCCACCAGCAGACTCCAGATAGCATCTTCATTATCATTAAGCTGGTTATATACGATTTGCTCATCTATCGGACAAATCAAATGCTCACCTTTTAACAGTTGCTCCATGGACTGCTTGATTTCTCCACCACCTTCTCGGATTAATTTACCTACCAGACTGTTGGAACTGGTATTGGCCCAATAGGTTGCATATTTACCTTTATCCAAAAAGTTAAGGATAGACCATGGATTATAGATATCCTCCTGCTCTCCAAATACGAATCCATCATACCATTCCTTCACTTTTTCTTTTTCTTCTCCTAATCCACATTGATCTAATGCGGCAAACACTTCTTCTTCTGTAAATCCAAAAGCATCTGTATATTTATTTGATGTAGTTGTTACCACTTCCAGATTATTTAAATCTGAAAAAACTGACTCTTTCGAAACTCTGGTAATTCCGGTCATAATCCCGCGTCCCAGATGAGGGTTTGTTTTGAAAGTAGAATTAAACAAACTTCTAGTAAAAGCTACCATCTCATCCCAAAATCCATTCACATAAGCTTCCTGCATAGGAGTATCATATTCATCAAGCAGAATAATAACTTTTTTTCCATAATAGCGACTTAGATAATCCGATAAGCGGTTCAGGGCAATGGTTGCATCTGCATCGTCCATATCTACATTCACACTCTTAAAATATTCCCGTTCCGTTTCATATAGCAAATTACCATCCAGTAAAAAAGAATTTTTTGCATATAACTCTGTCAAATGCTGGCATATCTTTTTTCTTGTCATCTGGTAGTTGGTTTCTTTTATTCTCGCAAAGGAAAGACTAATTACAGGATAGGTTCCCTGCAATTTCTGGTACTTTTCTTCTTCCCAGATAGAAAGTCCTTCGAACAAATCTCCTCTTCCTGCATAATTCACAGAAAAGAATTCCTCTACCATAGACATGTTCAAGGTTTTTCCAAAACGTCTTGGACGGGTAATTAAGGTTACACTGTCGCCACTCTCCCACCATTCCTTGATGAATGAGGTTTTGTCAATATAAAATTTATGATTCTCACGTAATTCCAAAAAATCCTGTATTCCAATTCCTACATTGTTCGCCATATCCATTCACATCCTTTCGAGATTCCCCTTGTTTGTTATGGTAAGTATAACGGATTTATTTTTTTAATGCAATGCCCTTTATCTCATATATTTCACTATGATTCTTGTTATGAATTCTTATTTTTTTATGCAATGCCCTTTATCCCATATATTTCACTATGATTCTTGTTATGAATTTTCATTTTTCTTATTTTCTATTCTGGAATTTCAATTTTTTATATCACCCCAACTCTTCTTGTATCAACGCATTTACCCGCTCAATTTCATCCCAAAACCCATTGGCGGATAAACGTATGGCTCCGTGTCCCATAATAATCATTTGTTCTAAGGCATCCGAAGTGGCTACTACTACCTGATGTTTTTGGGCAATTTCTTTCGTGGTTTTTTCGATAAACATATCCGCGGTTTCTGCTTCTTTGGTGTAAATGACGTGTATGTTATGGTACTTTGTTACGGTTCCAGGATTGCCTTTTACACGATACGCATCAAACACCAAAATAAGGTGAACTCCGGTATACCCTTGATAATTGCAAAGAATATCCTGTAACTTCCCTCTTGCTGCCTCTAAATTATCTTTCGCTAAAATATTTAACTCTTCCCAGGCGAAAATGATATTATAGCCGTCCACCAGAAGATATTTTTCCTGATTTTTTTTCTGTGGCTTTTTGGCATAGCCACTTTCGATTCTTAACTGTTCTTTTTCGTATTCTCTTTTCTTCCGTTTCTTTTCTTCCTGTTTTTCGTAAGTTACCTTATAAGCAGGTTTGTGGCGTTCTAATTTCTTTTCTCCAAATTCTCTTAGCATAATCGCTTCAAATTCTTTGTCTTCTTCTACGTACCAGGATTCTTTTTTCGTTTTTCCTTCTTTGGGTTCCACTGGGGAGAATGAGATATCTGAGGAAGTTTCTGTTTTTCCTTCCCAGCTTTTTTTACTGTCAAGATACAGATAGTTTTCTACCTCATACCATTTTACAATAAATCCTGCTCCATGGGCACAAAATACGGAGTCCGGGGTATTTTCCAAGTCTGCCTCACTGTCGTAATTTATAGCATTTACGATTTCTTCTTGATTTTCACACGGTTCATAACCTTTTACCTGCAGAAACAGCCTTCCTCTGCCCTTCGTATAAGCCCGCATTTTTGTTTCATAGTCCTGCATTTCGGCTACCGGGACGTTTCCGGTAAGAATCGTGGTCTCTTCTTCTGTTTTTTCAATTTCAAAGGAACCTCTCATGGTTTTGATGTCTGTCATGGCTTTTCCCACACATTCCGTAGGCAATTCCATACGAAACTCATAATAAGGTTCCAACAAAATGCTTTCTGCCTTTTTTAACCCCTGACGGACTGCCCGGTACGTAGCCTGTCTAAAATCTCCACCTTCGGTATGTTTTTGGTGTGCCTTACCGGTCAATAATGTAATTTTTAAATCTGTAATAGGCGCTCCGGTTAAAACACCTTTGTGTTCTTTTTCCTGCAGATGAGTTAAAATCAATCTCTGCCAGTTTCGATCCAACACATCTTCGCTACAGTCTGTGTCGAACCAAAGTCCACTGCCTCGTTCTAAAGGTTCTAACAACAGCTGAACATGGGCATAATGTCTTAAAGGCTCATAATGTCCCACTCCTTCTATGGGTGCCTTGATGGTTTCTTTATAAGAAATGCTTCCCGCACCAAACGTAACCGGTATCCCATATCTTTTTTCCATCAGATTCTGAATGATATCCAACTGCACTTCTCCCATCAAACGAACATGAAGTTCCTGTAACTCTTCTTTCCAGACTACATGAAGTTCCGGCTCTTCTTCTTCTAACTCCCGAAGTTTTAAAAGCACCTTATGAGGGTCCTCTCC
>JBGVLX010000079.1:0-4619 GCA_045124495.1 Lachnospiraceae bacterium | reverse complement strand
TTGGAATATAAAGAATATGAGCCTTTATTTGATTATGCTAAGGTAGATAAGAAGGCTTACTATGTAACCTGCGATAACTATGTTACTTTAACAGATGGTACCGGTGTGGTTCATATCGCTCCAGCGTTTGGTGAAGACGATGCCAATGTTGGACGTAACTATGACCTTCCTTTCGTACAGTTAGTAGATGAAAAGGGTGAATTTACTCCGGAAGTAACAGAACTAGCCGGTGTATTTTGTAAGAAGGGTGACAATGCAATCCTTCAAATGTTAGAGGATAAGGGATTATTGTTCTCAGCTCCAAACTTTGAACATAGCTATCCTCACTGCTGGAGATGTGATACTCCACTTATTTACTATGCTCGTGACACCTGGTTCATTAAGATGACAGCAGTTCGTGAGGATTTAATTAAGAATAATAACAAAGTAAACTGGATTCCGGAAAGTATCGGTAAGGGACGTTTCGGTGACTGGTTGGAAAATGTACAGGATTGGGGTATCAGCCGTAACCGTTACTGGGGAACTCCGCTTAATATCTGGGAATGTAGCTGTGGTAAGAAACATGCCATCGGCTCCATTGAAGAATTAAAATCCATGTCAAAGAATTGTCCGGAAGATATTGAATTGCACCGTCCGTTCATTGATGATGTAACCATTGCCTGCCCGGATTGTGGTAAGGAAATGACCCGTGTCAGCGAAGTAATTGACTGTTGGTTTGATTCCGGTGCCATGCCTTTTGCACAATGGCATTATCCATTTGAAAATAAGGAAATCTTTGAAGATAACTTCCCGGCAGACTTTATTTCCGAAGCAGTAGACCAGACTCGTGGATGGTTCTATTCCTTGATGGCGATTTCTACTTTGATTTTTGATGAAGCACCATATAAGAATGTTATTGTTTTAGGACATGTTCAGGATGAAAATGGACAGAAGATGTCTAAGTCAAAGGGAAATGCAGTAGATCCGATGGAAGCATTGAATACTTACGGTGCAGATGCCATTCGTTGGTATTTCTACTCTAATTCCGCACCATGGTTACCAAACCGTTTCCATGCCGGCGCAGTAGTAGAAGGCCAGAGAAAGTTCATGGGAACTTTGTGGAATACTTATGCATTCTATGTTTTATATGCAAACATTGATGGTTTTGATGCAACCAAATATACTTTGGAATATGATAAATTATCTGTAATGGATAAGTGGCTGTTATCTAAGTGTAACAGTCTGATCAAGACTGTAGACCAATGTTTAGGGGAATACAAGATTCCGGAAACTTCAAGAGCATTGGCTGAATTTGTGGATGATTTAAGTAACTGGTATGTAAGACGTGGCAGAGAACGTTACTGGGCGAAGGGTATGGAACAGGATAAGATTAACGCGTACCTGACTTTATATGAAGCATTGGTAACGGTTTCTAAACTTGCTGCTCCAATGATTCCATTTATGACAGAAGATATTTACCAGAACCTTGTAATAAATCTGGATGCTTCTGCTCCGGAAAGTGTTCATTTATGTGACTTCCCAGTGGCAAATGAAGAATGGATCAATAAGCAGTTAGAAGACGACATGGATGAATTGCTGAAAGTAGTAGTTCTTGGACGTGCAGCAAGAAATGCAGCCAATATCAAGAACAGACAGCCAATTGGTTCTATGTATGTTCAGGCAGAAAAAGGATTAGATCAGTTCTTCTTACAGATTATTGAGGAGGAATTGAATGTAAAGAAGGCAGAATTTACAGAAGATGTTTCTAATTTTGCATCTTATAGCTTTAAGCCACAATTAAAGACAGTTGGACCGAAATATGGTAAGCAGTTAAATCAAATCCGTGAGATTTTAACCAATATCGATAGTGCAAAGGCAATGAAAGACCTGAATGAAAAGGGAATGATTGCGTTTGATGTGGATGGAGTAAATGTGGAACTTACAAGAGATGACTTGTTAATTGAAACTGCGCAGTCCGGTCGTTACGTTACAAAGCAGGAAGGCGATGTAACAGTGGTGTTGGATACAGAGCTTACAGAGGAACTGATTGAAGAAGGATTTGTACGTGAAATTATTTCTAAAATCCAGACTATGAGAAAAGATACTGATTTTGTGGTAACAGATAAAATTAAGGTATTTGTATCTGGAAATGAAAAGATTGCAGAGCTGGTAAAGAAGAATGAAGAAGAAATTAAAGGGGATGTATTAGCAGCTTCGGTAGAATATGATACAACCACTGAAATTTCAAAAGAATGGAACATTAACGGTGAAAAGGTTACGTTAGGTGTTGTTTTGGCATAGAATACCTAAATGATGCCGGTGACTTTTCAGGAAAAAGGGTTAGGTATAAGTTACTGTTCTTTCTATGGGCAGTAACTTATTGTTTGAATTGTAATTTTAGGTTATTTGTGAAACGGTAGCCTTAAAGTTCATTACCGTTCCTATCCGAACAGGAATATTCTGGTCGGTTTTATGTGTAAGGAAGTTTCATCGAACTCTTGCAATTAATGTGATTTTGTATTAAAATAGATAGGATATCCCATTGATGAGAAGTCAGACAGTGGGAAAAGAATGGAGGACGAAGAAATGGATGGATGTATATTTTGTAGTATCGTGAAAGGTACTATCCCATCTGCAACTATTTATGAGAACTCTGAATTCAAAGTTATTTTTGATATTGCTCCGGTAAGTAAAGGACATGCTTTGATTCTTACGAAAGAGCATTATGACAATATATTTGATATGGATGCGGATACCGCATCAAAATTATTCTCATTGGCTACGGAAGTTGCTAGGGCAATGAAAAATGAATTAAAATGCGATGGATTGAATGTAGTACAGAACAATGGTGCAGCAGCGGGACAGACTGTAAATCACTTTCATTTGCATATGATTCCACGTTATGCCGGCGACGATGTAGGAATTAACTTTAAGAGTGGTGCTACGGCAGACTCGGAAGAATTGCAAGAATTAGCGAAAAAAATAAGAAAACGTATCTAAGCGGAAGGATATAAGTGTCTAAGGTTTAACAAAGCGAAACCCCGGAGAGGTGTTATTCTCTGGGGTTTCTTGTACGTTAGGGGGAATGATGTCTAAGGGGGGATCGATTGCTATTCATTGTCTAGCTATTTTTGAATGTTATATTTGAAAAAACAAAAATAAAAAAATGTTGTTTTTGAAGTATATGCGTGATAGAATATCACTACGGAAAGTACCCATGACAGGGTGGTAACCTCCCGGCTTTGAAACTGGTTCGCCAGAATACATAAGAGGGAGGTGATGTTTATGACAGCATATGAAACGATTATGGTTTTCTTAGGAATATTGTCTTTATTGACATCCTTTGGTGGCTTGCTCATAGCATTGCTTACCTTTCTCGAAAAGAGAAATAAGCGAAAATAAAAATGCCTCTCCTGTCTGCAAACAGGGGAGGCGCCTCTTAATAAGAGGTAATTAACACCGCTGGGAGCATCCACTTTGGAGTGAGTGCTTTCCACTTCTATAGATATATTAACATTGTACTGAATCTATTGCAAGTATATTTTGATATAGTTTTGTATGCATATTTCTGAAATTCTACAAACAAAAGAAAAATAGAGGATGTACCGAACATAATACAAGGGGTTGACACTTTAACGAATAAAATTTCGTAAAGTGCCAACTTTTTTTTAATTTCTTGCAACAGTTTTCATAAAATCGTACACTATATTTATGAAATGCATTGAAAGGTGTCAAAGTAAAGGAGATACCTATGAAATTATTGCAATAAGGAGAAAACAATGGGAGAAGAGAAATTGCTAGTGCGAAAAGCCAAAAAGGGTGACGTCGAGGCTTTCGGACGGTTATATGAAGAAGTTTACAAGGATTTATATCATTTTGCGCTATATCTTTTAAATCACGCCCAGGATGCGGAAGATATCGTGGCAGAAACAGTGTTGGATGCTTATCGTTCTATCGCAAATCTGAAGAAAGAAGAATCTTTCCGGGCATGGATTTTTAAAATCTTATCCAATAAATGCCGGATGAAACGGAAGGAATATCTGAATAAGGAAATGGAACTGGATCCGGAAATGGAAGGAGAATCAAAGAATTTTGAGGAAACAGGGGATTTACAGATTGCCATGTCCTGCTTGGATGAGGAGGAACGGCTGATTATTAATCTGATTGTCATTGCAGGTTATAAAAGCGGAGAAGTGGCAAGTATGTTACATATGAATGCCAATACGGTGCGAAGTAAACAGAGCAGGGCTTATGAGAAATTACGAAAGTGGCTGATATGAAGAAGTACATAAAGATAATATTTACACATATTGCAGGATAGGAAAAGAAATTAGGGGGAAATTAAGAAATAATTTGGAAAAAAAATTAAGGGGAAATTAGAAATAATTTGGAAAAGAAATTAAGGGGAAATTAGGAAATAATTCGAAAAAGAAATTAAGGGGAAATTAAGAAATAATTTGGAAAAGAAATTAGGAAAGAAATTAGAAAAAAGAAATCAAGAAAAGAAACTGCAGGATGAACAGCGTAAAAAATGTAGGAAGAAAAGCATTAGAAAACGAATCGTCGTGAATATGACATGGAAAGTGAGTGGTTGATATGGAAAATATGACAGAGAAAGAATTTGAAGAATTACTAAAACA
>JBGVLX010000078.1:0-7731 GCA_045124495.1 Lachnospiraceae bacterium | reverse complement strand
TGGGATGCTAATAAAATTGGAAAAATTGCCGGGAGAAGCACAGTCTTGGATGGGAATTGACGGTTTTGGAAGTGAGATGGAGTATGTATTCTTCTGTCTTGTTTTAATGTTTTTGGAAGATAAAGAGGCGGAGGAGCAATTTGTTTTATCGCAGTTAACCGAGTATGTAAAGGCACAGTATCCGGGGGGAAGTATCGAGTGGACGGTATATGAGCATCGCAGAAAGCTGATTCGTGTCATTAAATTTTGCATGCAGCAGGATTTGTTTTACAGTAATGATGGAAGTGAGGATGGTTTTGCAACCAATCTGGAAACAGAAGCACTATATGAAAATACCGGAGTATCAAAATATTTTACCAGAAATTTTACCCAGGATATTAGCGGGTTTGGAAAAATAGAGGAATTTTTTCAGAGTGACTGGATGGATATGGACGAAGACAGGGGAATTATTAGAAGGCAAAGGGTATATCGGAAATTGCTACTATCAATGGGAGTTTATAAAGACAAAGAACAGGACGAAGATTTTAACTATATCCGGCATTATCGCGGCGTCATGGAGTCTGATTTAGAGAAACTTTTGGACTGCCAGTTGCAGGTACATAAATCTAGTGCATATTTACTATTGGGAGAAGAGGGAAATTTAGGAAAGGTATTTCCGGGAAATAACAGTATTTCAGACGCCATTTTATTATTTTTTCATGAAATACAAAAATGCGTAACGGACAAAACATTCACTGTAAATATCAACGAAACCATTCTTATATCAGAGGTGGAATGTAAGCAGTTACTGAAGGAATGCAAAGAAAAGTATAATGCAGGATTTGCAAAAAAGTACCGGGAAATGTCTGGGGAAGAATTTGTAAAAGCTGTTATGGACGAAATGGAACAATACGGAATGATTTTGCTGGATGAAATTACAAGAGATGTTACAATTATGCCGATAGCTGGTAAAATATGTGGAAGTTATCCGGAAGAATTTCTAGAAAAGGAGACAAAAGATGCAGGTAAGTAAGTGGGAAATCAATAAAATCGGACTCATTGATTTTTGGTATTATGATGAAGAAGAATTTCAGTTTATAGATGGACGTATGTTATTACGAGGAGCCAATGGTTCCGGTAAGTCTGTTACCATGCAGAGTTTTATTCCTTTATTGTTAGATGGAAACAAGGCTTCCGAAAGACTGGACCCTTTTGGAACTAAGGCAAGAAAGCTGGAAAATTATCTCTTGGAAGAAAACGATGAAAGACAGGAACGTACCGGCTATCTGTATATGGAGTTTAAGCGAAAAGAAAGTGATACCTTCCTTACGGTAGGAATTGGTTTGTGTGCGAGAAAAAATAAAAAACTGGATTCCTGGCATTTTGTGATTACAGATGGACGAAGGATTGGAAAAGACTTCTTTTTGTATAAAAATATGAAGGAAAAGATTACTTTAAGCAAGCAGGAACTGATTTTTAGAATCGGGGAAGGTGGTCAGGTTCTGGATGGACAAAAAGATTACATGAAAATGGTAAATGAGAAACTTTTTGGTTATGAAACAGTAGACGAGTATAAGGAACTTGTAGATTTACTGATTCAGCTTCGTACTCCGAAATTATCCAAGGATTTTAAACCTACTGTATTAAATGAAATTTTAAGCAGTTCTCTTCCACCATTGTCCGATGAAGATTTGCGTCCTATGTCAGAAGCCATTGAAAATATGGATCATTTAAAGTCGCAATTGGAAACTTTAGAGGAGAGTGCGAAGGCCTCGGAAAAGATTCTCGAGACCTACGAGCAGTATAATCAATGTGTGCTATATGAAAAGGCCAAAGGATTTTTGGAGGCTGAAAATGCCTATGAAAAGGCAGTAAGTGGTCTGGATTCTTTAGATAAAGAAGAGGAAAACTGTAGGAGAGAATATGAAGTTCAGGGACAAAGATTGTTAGAGCTTCAAATGGAAGAGGAAACATTAAAAAAACAAAAGGAAGAACTGGATAAAAATGATTTGGCCCAGCTTGTGGAGAAAAAGAAAAAGCTAGAGCAAGAAGTGCAGGAATTAAAAATTCAGACGGAAAGTAAAACGAAGAATCTGGGACAAAAAAGGGAACAGGAAATAGAGGCTGAGCACAATTTAAAACAAAAAGAGCAGGAGAGTGAACAAAAACTTTCAGAAATTAAAGACCAATTAGAGGAAATGGGTGACGGGCTTCAGACCGTTTCCGTGGATGAACATGCTTTTATGACGGATGAACTGTTAGAAAATGTGAAGGAAACTTATTCCTTTGAGGGAATCAATGGGCAGCTTGAAAAAATGTCCGGATACGTAAAAGAAGGAATTCAGATTTTAGAACAGGAGAAAAAACAGGCAGAAAAGCTGGAAGAAAAGCAGGTAGCCTGTGCCAGAATTGAGAAAGAAAAAGAGCAAAAAGAAGTAGAAAAAGAACTTTTAATTTCCCAAAGTGAACAGGTGAAAAGTGAGTGGATAGAGCAATTTTACCAATGGCTTCGTGAAAATAAAGAAATACATCTTAAGGAAGAAGTGGAGCGTCATCTGGTAACTTTGATGCAGCAATTTCAGGCCGGTTCTGATTTTTCTGAAATCAGGGAAGCTGTCAGGGAACAAAAGGAAGCGATACGAGGGGATATTTTATCTCAATCTTTAGTGCTTCAAAATAAACTGCATAATGAAAAAGAAAAATTACAAGAGATTCAGGATGAGCTTAAGTTGTGGCAGGAAAAGAAGGATCCTGAACCAGAGCGGGCAGAAGAAGTAAAGAAGAACCGTGAGTGGTTACGGGAGCAGGGGATTTACCATGAGCCGCTTTATAAAGTCATTGACTTTGTGGAAACAGTATCAGAAGATCAAAAAAATCGTCTGGAAGAGGCACTTTTTCATATGGATTTGCTGGATGCAGTGGTTGTACCGGACCATTATAGAAATCAGGTAATGGAATATAGAGAAGGTATGAGGGATACTTATTTATTTACATCGCCACATCGGATTCAAAAGAATATCAGTGATTTCCTTGAGGTATCCATGGAGCAGGAGGATATTGTATTTTATCAGGAACTTACCACTCTTTTGGAAAGCATTGGTACCGTAGAAGGAACTGCCGGTGTTAAGGGTGGTATGTTCTGGCAAGGAATGCTTCAGGGAACCATTTCAGGGACGTATCAGGCAAAATACATTGGGGGAAAGGCCAGAGAAGCATATAAGCAAAAACAGATTCAGATATTGGTGGAACTTTTGAAGCAGAAAAAAGAACAGGTGGATTCCTTACAAGAAGAACTGGCTCAATTAGAACAAAGGAAAAAGACGCTGGAAACGGAATTTGAAGCTTTACCGAAGGAAGAGGATGTAAAACTTGCGGTAGCAGAACTTGACCGGGTAGAAAAAGAGATTTATAAGCAGGAAAAAGAAATCGATGCTTTTAAAACAGAAATAAAAGATATTTTAGAACAATTGACGCAAATACGGGTAGAAGCAGCGGGGATTTGCCGTAAGGTTTATTTGAAAAGTGATTTATCTGTTTTTCTAGAAGCAAAAGAAGAACTGGATAATTATAAACTGGAAATCTTAAAATTAGAAAATCTTCATAAAGAATACCTGCATCTATTGGAGATGTACCAGACTTATGAAAACCAGCTGGAAAATATCCGGATGGATATGGATGAACTTCGGTATGACTTAGGGCGTCTGGAACGGCAGGTAACTATGAATCAGCTGGAAATTGTAAAGTATGAGGAACAATTAAAGCTTAAGGATTATGAAGCAATCAAGGCAAAATTGGAACATTGTATCGAAAGATTAAGACAAATACCGGCAGAACAGACAGCCTGCTCGAAGCAACAGGGATTGATGGAAGGCAGCCTTCATAACATTAAAAATCAAAAACAGGAGCTGGAGGAGAAAAAAGAAAAGCTAAAAGAACGTTATCTCTTGACACAGCATGGCTTTGAAGACGAGGTGGCGCTTGGATATGTAGAAGATAGTTTTATAGAAAAAGAAGAAACTTCCATTCAAAAAGCCAGACGTCTTACTAAGATTTTATGGCAGGAAAATGATAAGAACAGTCTGGATATGGCAGGTGCCCTCCAGGAGCGTTATCATAAATATAAGGGAGAAATGGCAGAGTTTGGTCTGATGTTAAAGTATCTTTTTACAAAAGAGGATTATGAAGAATACAGTCATGGCGGAGATCCTGGATTAAAAAGACTTGATATTTTAGGAAAATATAAGGGGAAAGAAGTGGCATTTCCGGTATTGGTACATGGTCTAAAGGAAGATGTACAAATACAGAAAAATCTTGTAAAAGAAAGCGACAGGACACTATTTGAAGATATATTGGCACATACCATCAGTAAGAAAATCCGGTTAAAAATCTACAACAGTGAAAAATGGGTAGATAATATGAATGCTTTGATGGGTAGCATGAATACTTCCAGTGGACTAAAACTGAATCTGGTCTGGAAGAAAAAGAAGGCAGAGGAAGAAGGTCAGTTAGATACCAGCAGATTGGTAGAACTGTTAAAGAAAGATGCAGGCATCATGAGGGAAGAAGAAATTGAGCAACTTTCTGCACATTTTCAGTCTAAGGTGGAAGAAGCAAGAAGACGTATGGAGGATGTAGGAAATACGAAAAGTTTCCATGGAATCATGAAAGAAGTGCTGGATTACCGGAAATGGTTTGAATTCCAGTTATTTTTTGAGAAAACCGGAGAACGAAAGAAAGAGCTTACCAATAATGCATTTTTTACTTTCAGTGGCGGTGAAAAAGCCATGTCCATGTATGTTCCTTTGTTTTCTGCTGTAGTGGCAAAATATCAGGGTGCAAGGTCGGATGCTCCGAGGTTAATTTCCTTGGATGAAGCATTTGCCGGTGTCGATGATACTAATATCAGAGATATGTTCCGCCTTATGGTAGAATTTGAGTTTGAATTCGTGATAAATTCCCAGATTTTATGGGGAGACTGCGATACGGTACCAAGCCTTGCCATCTATCAGCTGTTACGACCGGAAAATGCAAAATATGTGACGGTACTTCCGTATAAGTGGAATGGAAAAGTACGGAAGTTAATGGTGAAGGAAGAGATGGGGTAAGATAGAAAAAGATGAAAAAAAGATAGAAAAAGATGGAAAAAAGATAGAAAAAGATAGAAAAAGATAGTACGTAAAATGTAAAATGAAAAGTAAGAAATAAAAAGTAAGAAATAAAAAGCAAGAAAAAAAAGTAAGTTGAGGATTGGGAAGTAAGAGAAGGAATGAAACGCGAAGAGTTAAAAGAAAGTATTCAGAAAGAAATGTATGAGCAAAATATAAAGCAAGCAGTAAAATACTTTAAACAGCCAGGATTTACACGGTTATTTGAAGGATTTCGGAAACGTTATGCTTCTTTAGGATATGTTGGGGGAACGGTTACATTACAATCATTAAAGAAAGAAGAGCAGGAGGCATTAGAAGGTTTCTTAGGAATGAATTGCCATGATAAGAAGTCTTTGACGGTTTCTGTGGGAAAAATGGAAAAAGCTTTGTTACAGACGAGATTTTCTGATATTTCTTTTGAACAGCTTCTCTATGAATATTTTCCCAAAGATATGGTGTCCAAAAAAGAATTAGAAGAAATACGAAACAAGGAGCGGGAAGAAAATTTTCGCCGGATGGTAGAAGGTTACGAACATACCAAGGCTGGAATATGGTTTTTGAGTATGCTTTATCATAAGGATAGTGCTTACAGTCTCCTTTGTCAGGATGAGGAAAAGAACACGAAATGGGCATTGGAGGAGATACCTCATTTATTAAAAGCCTTAAATATGTTACCGGTATGGAAAGAAGAAAAAGTCTGGCTTCCGGTATTTGCCTCTTCGGTTACGGGAAATCCTCATTATTTTGATGAGGGAAGCAGAATGTTTCGATATCTGCTTTATGGAATCTGTGGAGTTTGTGATTTGACCTATCCTAAAAATCAGAATGCTCAAGTCAAAGCAGAATTGTTATATCAAGCCGGAATTCTAAAAGATGATATTTCTAGCAACGTAACTTGCATTGGAGTCAAAGGATATTTAAATTCCGGAGAAATTCATAAGGGGATGCAGGGATTTTTCGAACAAGGAGAAATGTTACATTTAAATCTGCATCACTTAGGAAAATTAAAGATGGTTCAGGGAATTGGAAAAAAAGTCTATGTGGTAGAAAATCCGTCGGTATTTCAAAAGATGGCTGCAGAAAACAAGGGAAAGGTTACTATTGTATGTGGAAACGGGCAATTGCGACTGGCAGTTTTTGTTTTGCTGGATTTATTGGTAAAGTCCGGATGTGAGCTATGGTACTCCGGAGACTTTGACCCGGAAGGTCTGTCCATTGCCCAAAAATTAAAGGATAGATATCATGAACGGTTATATTTCTGGCATTATGAACGGGAAGATTATGAACAGGCAAAATCCAAAGAAAAATTAAGCGAGACCCGCTTAAAACAGTTAAAATCCCTGACGGATCCTGCGCTACAAAAAATGGCAGAATGGATAAGGCAGGATGAAGTAGCAGGATATCAGGAAAATATATTGGAGAGATATACGATATAGAATTTAGAAAATTCAAGCGGATTTTGTAAAAAAAAGAACCATCGAGGTAAGTTGCTCTAGCTGCAAGGGCAAGTGTGGAAATGGAATTTGAAAAGAAGCCTGCTCAATTTTTGCAGATATTAGTGTTGGATAAATATGAAAAGTCACTACCGATAGCAAAAAAATGTTGACAAAAATGCAAATAAAAATATTTTTAATATGTCAAAAACTGCTATACTTTTTCGATAAAATATGATACCATAAAGATAAAGCGAATTCAGTGAAAAGAGAAATGGCAGGAAATATTTTAAAGGAAGGTAGACAGCATGGATAATTTATATGGTAAGATTTTTGATTATGTTATGGTAAATGAGAAAGAAACTATAAAATGTTGTAACGCAGTAGACCGTGAAGTAGAGCGGCTCATGAAGAAGTTTCAAAATAAGTTTAATGAGGATGAGTTAGAAGACTTGAAGGATGATTTGTTTTCTATAACTTTGGTGGCAGAGAAGGCAGGATTTGAATTGGGAGTAAAGTTTTTGTTTCGGTTAATGAATTCATAAGGAATAAGGGGAATTGTAACCTGGAATAAGGTGTTGGCAAAAGGAAAAGAATGAGAGATAATAAAAAGAGAAATAGGGAAAGGGTAGGGTGAAAGATTATGGTATTGACAGATGAAATGAAACATGTGATTTCAAAAAGAATGATGAATGGTATTATGATGTTGTATTTGTTTGTAAGTGCTTGGTGTATCATAAAAGGAGTCACTTCCTTGGGGCAGGGGAGAGTTCCGGTTATGTTTATATTTGGGGTGCTGTTGTTTTTTGGGACATGTTATCCTCGGATTCGATTTAAATTGGATGTAGAGAAAGATAACATAACAATTACAAGAGCTACGGTTGTAGATAAGTATAAACGTCGTGGCAGGGGAAGACGGGTATTTTTCATATTACAGACTGAAATGGGAGAGCAAAGAAAAATGCATCCTCTTGCTCGAACTTACAATGAAACAAATATTGGTGATGAAGGAATTTATGTGAAAAGTAAATATATGGAGACATTTTTTTTTATGAGAGAGTTTAATATGTGATTGCGGTGTTAAGGTAAAAAGGGATGTCGCATTTAGAAAAATTTGTACAGGATATGGGTGTTTTTTGATAAATCATTCCATATCCTGCGATTTTTTTAGT
>JBGVLX010000077.1:0-6370 GCA_045124495.1 Lachnospiraceae bacterium | reverse complement strand
GCATCATCCATATCTACGTTGACACTCTTAAAATATTCCCGCTCTGTTTCATACAACAAATCACTCTCCAATAAGAAAGCATTTTTTGCATATAACTCTGTCAATTGCCTACATATCTTCTTACGGGTCATCTGATAGTTGTTTTCTTTTATTTTTGCAAAAGAAAGACTAATCACAGGATAAGTTCCCTGCATTTTCTGATATGTTTCTTCTTCCCAGATGGAAAGTCCTTCGAACAAATCCCCTCTTCCTGCATAATTTACAGAAAAGAATTCCTCTACCATGGACATATTCAAGGTTTTTCCAAAACGTCTCGGGCGGGTAATTAGTGTTACGCTATCACCACGCTCCCACCATTCCTTGATAAATGAGGTTTTGTCAATATAAAATTTATGATTCTCACGTAATTCCAAAAAATCCTGTATTCCAATTCCTACATTATTTAACATATACGTTACATTTACTTTATTTTCTACTTTTCCCATGTCTAATCCACTCCCTTTCAAAACCCCTTTTGTCAGTTATGGTTAGTATAACGGATTTTCGTTTAAAATGCAACGTTCCCTCAGACCTCTTATCCCTGCGAAAATTAAAATTTAAAATTCCACTCTTCTTTCATAACAAATACATTTCCTGCACCATCGCTACTATACCTCTTTCAAACTTGCACTTTGCTACAAACGGAATCAATTATCTTTTTTCTCAAACATTTTTACCAAAGCCCAAACTGCCGGAAACAACACCGCTGCAACCGGCCAGATAAGCCCTGCAGTCTTCCATTCATTTCCCATAAACCCAAGGATAAGGAAGGCTGCCGTTACAACCAGCCAGTAAACTGTACTAACCGTTTCCCCTAACGGTGACTTCGTTTTTTCCTTAATACTGTAATCGCCTTCTTGCAATAACTTTTCAAAACTTGCCTGATTGATACCGGCAATCACAAAAAATCTCACACCAACGGCCACAATAGCAAACATCACACACAAACATACCGTAGCAATAAACTCATTGTCACCAAAAATATTACTTCCAAACAACACCATGGCACCGATAATACATAATATCGTACCGGCAATATTATATTTCGTATATGTATCCTCGTACTGACGCTTTCTTTCCTTCACCATTCCTGTTACACCATATTCTGTCTCTATCATTTCCTTTTCCAGAAATTCATATGGCTTCGTCTTCATACCACAACTGATAAAGATTGCACAGGCAACCGCTACAATGGCAAGAAGTATCATCATACCAATTCCACCTGCTGCATCTTCTGATAAAGGAATCAGATGTTCCTCTGCTCCTGCACCAAGAAGAAACAGACTAATGGGAGAAATAATACATAATAATGTAGCCAATGCAATTTTCGGTGCGGTTTTCCTTTTTACAGTAAGGAATTCATTGGCTTGATCCATACTAATTCTATGTACCAAAGGATTCTCTTCCTCCATGCCCTCAATACATTCTTCTGAATCAATTTCATCTTTGATTAGGTAATCCACTGTTACTCCAAATAACTTACTCATTTCAAGAATTCTTTGCAAGTCCGGTGTGGTCTGTGCTCCTTCCCATTTAGAAACTGCCTGTCTTGTTACTCCCAATTTGTTGGCTAACTCTTCCTGAGACCAGCCGTTTTTCTTTCTTTCAAGAATAATTTTGTCAGCTAAAATCATAGTAATCTCCATTCTTTTTTTATTTTCCCAAGAGTATCTCAGATACCCTTGGAACTAACTCAAATTTATCATTTTTGTGGGTTACCTGCAAGAAAATCACGGCTGGCAATTTGTCAACTGGGGGTTGCAACCCCAAGAAACTAAGGGTTTTCGCATTTTTATCAACTAGCTGACTTTTCCTTTATCCAAAGTAGAAATCGTAGCTAAGTTTCTCTATTGGACACTTATTTCAAAAACAACTCTTTCAGTTCCTCATACAGCTTAAACTTCACCACCACTTTCGGCTTATCCTCAATCAGCATATTCTGATAGGCCTCTTCTCCTACCTCTTCCTTTAGTACTTCTTTCCCATCTTCATCCACAATGACGGTACTGCCATCTATGAAGCATAAAGGTGGGTAAATCAGACACCACCAGTTTTGCCCTGCAGCTTCCCCAATGTCCACCCTCAAAGCTTCATACTCCCCACCAGGAACCAATATATCCCCATATTCCTTGACCGGGAAATCTTCCGTGCTAAAATAAATGGACACAGGATAATCATATCCCGCATCATGAATAGTGGTAAGAGCAATATTTTCAAGCTCCTCCATCTCTTCCTCCAATGCAATTTGGGCCTCTTCCCTGGAACTGCACTGCTCTAAAACAGGCGAAATATATTCCACCAGATTTGATTTTACCTCTTCCTTTAATTGCTGATCTTCCTCCTCATCACTGTTTGCCCGGACATGAAACCGAATGACATGTTCGCTAAGTTCTTCCTGATTACTTTTTCTATCCTTAGCATCATTGGACACATCCCAAACAGCCAAAACAGTGCCTCCCAGCACCCCCAATAAAATTCCTAATATAGCACCTCTGCCTAAATTCATACTTCCAACCTCTTTTCCTTAAAATATAACAATACCCTAAATTGCGGAGCAATTCGTAGATATCATTGGGCAAAATATCTTTTTACCCAATCTCGTATCAACAGGTAATCGCAAAACTATTAAAAACAGGTGTTTTGTTTCTTTTTCATTACTTTCACATAAAATATTTTTGCTGCATTACCATCTCACTCATTTTAAGGATTGACAGAAATATCCGCTTTTATACCCTTCTCATCCGGTCCCACCAAAATAATTTCCTTCTCATCCTCCTCCTCTGCAAACAAATCCACCAACTGAGCCCGTTCCTCCTTCTTTTCTCCCACAAACCCCTGATACAAAAGAGTGGTAAGCCCAAAAGGCTCCGAAACCTCCTTTTCCAGTATTTCTCTGGCATCCGCTGCCTGATAAACATAACAAAGATATGGAATGTCCTCTTTTTTGAATTCCTCTAACATCTTATCTTTCTTATCTTCCTGTAACAGACTTTCCCCTATCAAAACCGCCTTAATATGCCCTAATTCCAGTTTTTTATACGCCATTTTATCGTACTGTTTCTCAATTTCAGCAAAATCCTTCCCCTTAAAAGAAAGTACTTTTTTCTCTTCCTTCGTTCCATCCTGATACAAATAGGTAAGAACATAGCCACCCTGGGCATTTTCATCAATTCCCAGCACCAGAACATAGTTTTCATCCTCAATATCCTTAGCGCCCCCAAAGATACCTGTCAGACAAAAGACTAAAATTATTACAACCAATTCCTTCTTCATTTTATAACACCCTCCTTCTTTCGTTTTCTTGCATAAACAATTAGTGGCAGAAGAAGCGCTAAAATTACATCCACATATCGCATATATATCCTATAAACCTCATAAGAATCCTGTAGTTTGCTTCCATTACTCGCCAGTAAAAGTACC
Source organism: Lachnospiraceae bacterium (assembly GCA_045124495.1). Classification (GTDB taxonomy): domain Bacteria; phylum Bacillota; class Clostridia; order Lachnospirales; family Lachnospiraceae; genus RGIG1668. The sequence goes on along the minus strand of JBGVLX010000077.1, from coordinate 2,911 downwards.
GACAACAAAAACAGAATTTCTATCTTAAACTCTTTCCATTTTGGAATCATAACCGAAAACATTTTTGCACCATAAAAAGAATACGCCCCTATCAAGGCAAACATCCCAAGCATCCAGAACAATAAAAGAAACAATTCAAATCTCTGCAAAAATCCTCCCGGTAATGGAATGAAGGAAAGACTCTGAAATCCCGGCCAAAGTGTCGTTAATGTCAGATTTTCTCCCAAAGTCCCCATGGTAACCAAATAAATTCCACACATAAAAATGATAATTAGAAAAAACACTCCAAAAAGCCCTCTTACCTTACCTTTTCCTTTGGTATGCGGAAGCGATAAAAGCAAAAATTCACAAGGCAAAAACATGCATAATAGTTCCCATCCTCCACTCATCCCCTCAGAAAACGAAAAATCCCCCTTAAGAGCAACTTTATCCCAAGAAATCTGCCATATTCCAAGAAATAAAATGAGCAAAAATGGGAAAACCATCCACCAATACAAAAACTCAAGGGTTCTCGCCCTTTTCACCCATCCTCCGTGATTTGCAAATAAAATCACTCCAAAAAGGCAAAAAAGAATTAAAAAACTGCTTCCCTTCGGCAGAAGATATTTTTTGGTAAGTGCCACAAAATATTCCGCCGCAAAAATCCCACGAAGCAAGAACCGGACTCCATAAACAGCCCCCACGACTTTGCCAAAAAACACATCTTTATTCTCCTTCAGCCATACCTCATACCCTTCCGAAAATAAATTTGAGATAAGAGAAAAATATACCCCGAAAAAGAACAACAATGCCAGTCCTATGAACAATACATAAATCCCCTTTTTCCCTCCATATAAAGTAACAATATAAGGCATAATAAATGCCGCCAAAGAAAACAATTCCATAAAAATCATTCGTTTCGTCTGTCGTAATACCAACTGCTTTTCTTCCATTTTTCACCATTTCCTTTTACTGTCTTTTGATAATTGAAATGAAGTGATTCAAAAGAAACAACTACATTAACAGGCACTTGTTCGTCCGTCGGTACTTAATGAGCGACTTGTCGCGAATTTAGTACCGCTACGAGACGAACGCAGCGAAAGCGTGCCTGTGTTGTTTTGTTTCTTTTGAATCACTTTCACAATTATCCTGTCACTTCTCTCTTTTCTTTAATCTTGTTTTCTCCTTCGGTCTTGCGAATACCGGCCTTTTTCTCAAATCCCAAATCGGATATTTTAACACGAAATCCTTTTTATCCTCTTTCAGCTCATATTTTCCCGATACCGCCGGCATCATATAAGGCACGCCAAAACTTTCGAATCCACTTAAATGAATGGTAAGCAACAAAAGTCCCAGGAAAAATCCATAAAGCCCTAAAACACCAGCCACCAGAATAAATCCAAACTTAAGTAACCGGAATGCTTGGGCAAACGCCTCATTGGGTATGGCAAAGGAAGCAATGGCAGTAAGTGCCACCACAATCACCACAATAGTGCTCACCAATCCCGCTTCTACCGCCGTCTGCCCTACGATTAAACCACCTACCACACCAATGGTATTTCCCATCTGCCCCGGAAGCCGGATTCCTGCCTCCCTCAGTAGCTCGAAAGCAATTTCCATCATAAGAACCTCCATTAAAATAGGAAAAGGCACCATCTCTCTTGCCTTGGCAATTTTTAACACCAAATCCGTAGGAAGTACCTGATTATGAAAGGTACTGACTGCCACATAAAATCCCGGAAATCCAATGGCAATGACCGCTGCAATATACCTTAGAATCCTGGCAACTCCCGCCACCATAACTCTCGAATAATAATCATCCGCTGCCTGAAAAAAAGTATTAAAAGTCGCCGGTGCAATGAGACATTCCGGTGAATTATCAAACAAAATCACCACCCTGCCCTCCATAATGGCAGAAGCTGCCTTATCCGGTCTTTGGGTACTCTGCAAGGTTGGAAATGGCGAATACCATTTCTTTTCAATTAACTGCTCCACCATACCTCCATCCAATATCCCATCAATTTCAAAAGAATCTAAATCCTTTTTCACCCTTTGTACCAGACTATCCTTCGCCACATCCTCCAGATAAAGCACCGCATAGTCCGTATAAGAACGCTCCCCAATTTTTCCCTGCTCCACTCTTAATTTAGTATCCCGGATTCTCCTTCGAATCAAAGCCGTAGATGTCCGGATTCCCTCATCAAAACAATCCCTTGGCCCACGCATGGAATTTTCTTTTTCCACCTCTCCAACCCCACGCAAAGGCAATTTCTTCGATGAAATGGTAACACAATGATTTACCCCATCCAAAAACAACGCCGCATTCCCGGAAGTCAACTGAACCATTGCATCCTGCATGGTCTCCTGTTTCGAAAAATCAATGGTGCTAAGACAGCTTGTTTCCACCTGCTCTCCCCATTCCCCCTGATAATCAAGCAAAGGTTTTATAATAGACCTCTCCACCATAAAACTATCCGTAAGTCCATCTACATAAACCACAAAAAAAGAATTTCCACCCCCACTACACAGTTCCTTCATAACAATATCCTTATCCCCCCGAAACACCGTTTTAATAAACTCAATGTTCCAAGAAAGATCCTCCGATATTTCCCCTAACAATTCATTCTTATCATTATATTCAATCTTCACTTTCTCTTTTGCATCCTCTATTTTCCTATCTTCTTTTTCCATTACTTCTCCTTTCTCTTCTTTTTAAATATTAGGTAACTGCGAAACTAAAATATTTTATGTGGAAGTGATTCAAAAGAAACAAAACACCGCAGGCACGCTCTCGCTGCGTTCGGCTCGTAGCGGTACTAAATTCGCGACAAGTCGCTCATTAAGTACCGACGGCCGAACAAGCACCTGCTTATGTATTTGCTTCTTTTGAATCACATAATATAAGTTTTTTAATCGTTTCGCAATTGCCTAA
>JBGVLX010000076.1:0-3291 GCA_045124495.1 Lachnospiraceae bacterium | reverse complement strand
CAGGCTATAAGAATATCTGCTGTATTGTCATCAAGAACAACAATTTTTTGAGGTTGCTCATTTACTATATCATGACCTATCTGCACAGGATATTCTGTTTGTTCTTCTGTAATGCTTGCCTTAATATTCTCAACAGAAATTGATGAAACGTCACAGCCAGCCATAGCAGAAAGCATTACTACAGAAATTGAGAGTGCAATTATCTTTTTCAACATTTTATATTACCTCCGTATTATTCCAGATTATAATTCTTCTATGTTAAAAGCTTTCTATATTTTACCCTTTTTTGCTACCTTAGTCAATTTACATAATAAAGATTATAGAAAAAATTTTGGTTGATTGTAAAATGAAATCGGACAGTAAAAAAAGAAGAAAAGTCATAGTGAAAATGGTATAATTAAAGTGCTAACCAAAATATAACCAAAGGAGATTCACTATGACTTTAGACCATTATACCACAGGAAGAAAAAAGTTCAAGCACTTAACAATAGCACAAAGAGGACAAATAGAAGCATTATTAAAAATAGGTGTTAGTAAAGTACAAATAGCAAAACAGGTAGGAATAGCACGCTCTACATTATATGACGAATTAGAAAGAGGAACTGTAGAACAGCTAGATAGTAATCTAAATGTGCACAAAGAGTATTTTGCAGAAACAGGACAGATTGTATATGAAAAACATCGAGAAAATAGCCGAAAACCTTACAAACTAGCGAAGGCGTTTGAATTTATTGAATATGCAGAAGAAGAGATATTAGAGAAGAAATTATCTCCAGATGCTGTGTGTGGTTATGCAAAAAAGAACAATCTATTTAAAAATATGGTTTGCACTAAAACCTTATACAACTATATAGAGCTTGCTCTAGTTAAAATAAAAAATATCGATTTACCACTAAGGGTAAGGATTAAGGCAAAATCAAGAAAAAGCAGAAAGAACAGACGCATATTAGGTGAGAGTATTGAAAATCGCCCTAGTATTATAAACGAGAGAAAAGAGTTTGCACACTGGGAAATCGACACAGTTGTTGGAGTAAAAGAAAGTGCACCTGTTTTTCTAACTCTCGATGAAAGGGTGACTCGACAACGAATTATTGTTAAAATCCCTTCTCGTTCAGCTTCAGCTGTTAATGACGGTATAAGAAAAATCATTCAACAATATGGTGATTTAGCACCTAAAATCTTCAAATCTATCACCAGTGATAATGGTAGTGAGTTTGCTACACTTAGCGAAATTGTGCCTTTTGCTGATGTTTATTATGCCCATCCGTATTCATCTTTTGAGCGTGGAACAAACGAAAAACAAAATTCTTTGCTTCGCCGTTTTTTCCCTAAGGGAAAAAGGATTGATGATGTTTCTGATGAAGCTATCTTAAAAGTGCAAAATTGGATTAATGAACTTCCTAGAAAAATCTTTAATTATTCATCTTCTAATGACTTATTTTTTGAATTTATGAACAACTTGTAAACTGTCCGATTTCTTATTGCAATTAAGGACCTTTTACATTACAATATTTTCAGAAAATTATAAGTGGAATATAAGAAGTGTGCGTGGTACAATAGGAAGTGAAATTTGAATTTGTCGGATTGGTAAATTCCTATTTTTAGAGCTAAGGAGGTTTTGAAAGAGTGGATATTATATATAAGCGACTTACAGAAAATGAATTAGATACATTTATCCAAATGAGAATTAATCAGCTTCGTGAAGAAGGTGCTACAGAAGAAATTGACTTGGTTCCTAATTTGGAAGATTACTATAAAAGGCATATGGCAGATGGTACATTTGTCTCATGGATCGCAATGGACGAGGATAAGATTATAGGAACAAGTGGAATGTCATTTGTTGAGAAACCACCATATTTTGGATGCCCTTCTGGAAGAATAGGTTTGCTTTCCAGTATGTTCACTAATCCAAATTACAGGAGAAAAGGTATAGCGAAGGAGTTACTTTCAAGAGTAGTAAGTGAAGCTAAGGAATATGGCTATGGTACTGTTCAGATTACAGCATCAGATATGGGTGTTAAGTTATATACTGATTTTGGATTTAAGCATAATGGCAACTTTATGCATTATAAGTTATAGTATGAAATTCCGATTTTGAGGGGAAAGGCAGGAGAGTATATTGGGGAAAAAAATAAATAATTATATAGAATACCAAAAAAGGCTGAAAGAATTTTTTAGTGGTATTAAGGAAATGCCTTCTAGCGAAGAAGTTCAGTCTTTTATTGATAAATATAATTTGTTTATTGACTGGCAGATAATTATTCTTGATGTTAAGAAAGATATTAGTTCTTTGATGCTTAAAAATATAACAGGTAAAAGTAAATCTATCTCTTCATATAAACAATATCTAGTAAAATTAAAAGAATCATTTGGTAGTCTCGATGAAATGCCTTCGCGGAAGCAGATTGAAGAATTTATTGAAGAATATAATTTAGGAAAAAACTGGGGAATTGTTGAAGAAGATGTAGTAAAGGACTTAGAAGAAATAATAAATGGTAAATATGATGATAAGTTAAAGGATTCAGCGTATGTACATGATATTACGGTAAAAAAAACAGTGACTAAATCATCTATAAATCCTTATTCACCTTCTGTTAATAGAAGTACACAGAAAATAACTTTTCAGCTGAATTCATCGTCAAATATAGATTATGGACGTCTATATGGACATACATACAATTCTTCTAGTGTATCTGTAAAATTACCAAACATACCCAAAGAAGAAAAAAGAAAAGGTTCAAACAAAGTCAATAAGACGAAAAAAAATAGCAAGAAATTTCAACCGCAAAGAAAACAAACAATATTTATTGATGGTGATAATCATATTAAAGAAGCTCAAAAAGGCATCGAACATACAACAAAAAATACAACGGTCAGAGCTATTTTTTCGCAAGTGGGAGCAAAACGCAAATTTGACAGGAAATATCAAAATAGACCTAATGTATCATCAAAAATAGTTTCTCCAGGAGACCAAGCGGTTGACAATCAAATTAAAGCTGAGGCTGGTCAATTGCTAAAAAAGGGAAATCAGGAGGTAACGTTTGTTAGTCATGATAGAGGGTTTGATAAATACAAAAATCGAAAAAATGATAGAAGTTCTGGAAACAGGATTACTACAGTTAAATCAGTGAAGGATAAATTAAAAATGAAAGAAAAATGATTTTACATATATATAATTTTGAGAAATCTTTATGAATCATTTTTTGAAAATGGATATTTTATCTATGTAAAGAACCCGCAAACTTTCAGTTTGTGAGGACAAGAATATGGGGAAAATTACAAAAGATACCT
>JBGVLX010000075.1:0-8179 GCA_045124495.1 Lachnospiraceae bacterium | reverse complement strand
GTATATCTATGCCTATGTCTGGCATTGTCGAAAAACCGCTCTCTTTCTATCAGTGAATTGGCAGAGTCTTGTAATGAAACCGAAAACGACATCAAACGCGCATTACAGTATTGGGAGAAAGAAGGACTACTTTCCCTTCATATCACTCCGGACCGTACATTAACAGGCATCGATTTCATAATTCCGGTAACCGATTCTCAGGAAGAGGATGCCCAGGGAAACCTTGATTCCCTTAAGGAAGGGCATTTTGAATATACAGATTCTCCTCAGGAAACCTATGCCTTTCATACCAAAGCTTCCCAGGAAACAGAATCAGCTTGTGCAAAGGAAATTCCTACACCGGAGAAAAAGGAATACTCTATTTTACAAATCAAAGAACGTGAAAAAGACACCTCCTTTTCCCAATTGGTTTATATGATAGAAACCTATTTCGGCAGACCTTTTACCCAGACCGATTACCACACTCTTATTTATATTCTGGATGATTTGGAATTTTCCATAGACCTATTGGAATATCTGGTAGAGTATTGTGTTTCTAAAAACAAAAACAGCATGCGATATATCGAGGCAGTAGCCATTGCCTGGCACAAGGATGGCATTAAAACCATTAAGGCTGCAAAATTAAAATCCAGCTCCTATAATGAACTCTATACCCTAGTGTCCAAATCTTTAGGTTTAGGACGAAATATCACCAGTGTGGAAGCAGAATATATTGACAATTGGCAAAACAAATTAGGATTCGAAGCTGCCATGATAAAAGAAGCTTGTAATCGTGCCATTCTTCATTCTCCAACCAGCGGGACCGTAACTTATGTAAACGGAATTTTAGAATCCTGGAACAAAGCCCGGGTACATAATCTTTCCGAGCTTGCGAAATTAGATGAGGAATACAAAAAGACACAGGTCTTGAAGCGAAACAAAGGAAATACAGGGGCAACCCAGAAAGCTTTGAATTATTCCCAACGTAACTATAATTCAGGTGACCTCGATGATTTATTTTTAGAAGAGGTGAACCATTCGTCATCCCAAGGAGGGAATGAATCATGACACAAAAGAATAGTCAATATCTTGAAATCATGAGAGAATATGATGAACTGCAGCTTCTTCATAAAAAAGAACAACAGGCCCGTCAGGAAGAAATTTACGAAAAAATTCCGGAAATAAAACAGATTGATTTAGAACTCTCTTCGGGTTCCATTTCAAAAATAAAAGAGATGCTTTTATCCGTTTCATCTGAGACTTCCTGTGAGCTAAAAGAAACAAACCAAACCCTTCGGGAAAGAAAAAAGGAGCTTTTAAAAAACAACGGCTTCCCTGAGGATTATTTAGAACCAATTTTTACCTGTAAATTATGCAAAGATACAGGGTATGATGAAAACCAGCAGAAATGTTCCTGTCTGAACCAGAAAATCATTAAAAAATTATATGCCCAGTCTTATATTCAACGTTTTTTGGAAACAGAGAATTTTGACACCTTTGATTTTTCTTATTACAGTCAGGAAAAAGAAGAAAAATATCCCTTTTCTGCTTATGAAAACATTCAAAATGTATATCATAAGTGTAAGGACTACGTGAAACATTTTGATACCTCGTCAAATAACATAATTTTTACTGGTTCTACCGGAGTCGGAAAGACCTTTCTGGCAAAATGCATTGCAAAGGAGCTACTGGATCTGGGGCATACCGTTCTTTATCTTAGTGCACCTAAGTTACTAGAACAGATTCTTCCCGCCTTAAAGAAGGGTGGTACACTAGATGGAGAACTGCAAGGACTTTCTTCTTATATTTATGACGCCCAGCTGCTAATCATGGACGATTTAGGAACAGAATATACCACCTCCTATACCATTACCATGTTACAGTCCCTGCTAAATGAGCGCCAGTTAAGAAACCATGCTACCATCATAACCACGAATTATTCCATCCATAATATCAAGGAACAATACGGAGAACGAATATCTTCCCGTATCTTAGAATCCTTTCATGTCTTTTTCTTATATGGGCAGGATATCCGCTATCAAAAGAGGGAACGCCAGATTAAACAAAAAACGTAAACAATACGTAAAGTTTCTTCTTGACGAAAGTAAGTTATAATGTTATAAACAATGTGAAAGGATTTTCAATCAAGAAAGAATTCCTTTCGTTTCTAATGCAACCTTTCGCATTTCCTGCCGGACAACCGTCCGGTTAGTATTGCGTAAATATAAATAATATAATTTTACGGAGGAAAATAAAATGCCAGAAGAAAGCAATTTTGACACGATACCGGTTGGAAGACTTGGTATCGTAGCCTTAGAAAGCTGCAAGGAATTAGGAGAAAAGGTAAATAATTATCTTGTAAAGTGGCGTGACGAAAGAAAAAACGAACACAAAACTACCATCGCATTTAATGGTTATGAAAGAGATAATTATTTGATCAATCATGCCTGCCCCCGTTTCGGTTCAGGTGAGTCCAAAGGTATCATCAAGGAATCCGTCCGTGGTACAGACCTTTATATCTTAGTAGATGTCTTAAACCACAGCCTAGAATATTCTCTTGGTGGTTCTAAATGCAGAATGTCCCCTGACGATCATTATGCTGATGTAAAAAGAGTCATTGCTGCCGTTGGTGGTAAGGCAAGAAAGATTACTGTCATCATGCCTTTCTTATATGAAAGCCGCCAACATAAGAGAAGTACCAGAGAATCTCTTGACTGTGCATTGGCACTTCAGGAATTATGTTCTCTTGGTGTGGAAAATATTATCACCTTTGATGCCCATGATCCACGTGTACAAAATGCCATTCCACTAAAGGGATTTGAAAATGTTCAACCTACTTATCAGTTTATCAAAGCATTACTTCGCTCAACTGATGATTTGGAAATTGATAAAAATCATATGATGGTAATCAGCCCGGATGAAGGTGCCATGAACCGTGCCATTTATTTTGCCAGTGTTCTTGGTGTGGATGTTGGTATGTTCTACAAACGTCGTGATTATACTACCATCGTAAACGGACGTAATCCTATCGTTGCCCATGAATTCTTAGGCGATTCGGTAGAAGGAAAAGATGTTATCATCATTGATGATATGATTTCTTCCGGTGAAAGTATGTTAGATGTTGCCAGAGAATTGAAATCAAGAAAGGCAAGAAGAGTCTTTGCCCTTGCTACTTTTGGTTTATTTACAAATGGTCTTGAATCCTTTGATAAAGCGAAGGAAGAAGGTTTAATCGAAAAAGTCATTACTACCAATGTAACTTATCAGTCTCCTGAATTATTAAGCCGTGACTGGTATGAAAGTTCTGACTTAAGTAAATATATCGCATTGTTAATTGATCGATTGAATCATGATACTTCCATCAGCGATATCTTAGATCCTACGGAAAAGATTCAGGCAAGAATCCAGGAATATATTTCCAAGAAAAAGAATTAATTTCCAAAAAAAGAATTAACCGCTTTCTGTTACCGCATAACAGTAAACTATAACCTCATTGAGTTATGAATCCTGACTAAATGTTTAAGAATTCATGACTCAATGAATCTTTTTCATAAATTAATACGAAGGTTGCCGCTTCAAGAAATCATCTGAAAATACAGCCATTTTCTATGAATAGTGCTATATGTGATGTTATGATTTCTTCTTGCGACAACCTTCGTTTTTTATTTTATATTTCGGCTATTTTATCATATGAATCAGCTCTAGAGCGGATTTTGACGTAATTTCTGCTTTAGTAACGGCTTACGTAGAAACTCTTTCGGTGGTAACAATTTCTATCGTCATAGTTCCGTATTTAACCGTTTCAGTTGATAACAGTTTCGGTTTTATCCGTTTCGGTGGTAACAGTTTCAGTAGTAACGGCTTCTGTCTTAATCGTTTCGGTGGTAACAGCTTCGGTTTTATCTGTTTCAGTAGCCACAGGTTCTGCAGTAACGATTTCTTCCGTCACAGGTTCAGGCACCGGGCTTATGGGAGACTCTGTACTTTGTTCCCCTTCTGTTTCTGTGGCTTCCGGTTCCGTTGACGTAATGATTTCCGTTGTTACTTCCTGTGTATTTAGTTCCGTAGTTTCATCCTTTATCAGACTTTCCATATAGGTGTAAGCCGGAAATGCTTTTGGTGTCAGTCCCTGGTGAATCTGCGTCATAAAATTTTGCCATATCTTTCCTGGGGATGTCGTAGTATCTAAAGTGGTCACCGTCTTAGGAATGTCGTAGCCAACCCACACCGCAGTGGTATAGTAAGACGTATATCCCACAAACCAGCCATCCTTTTCTTCATTCGTGGTACCGGTTTTTCCCGCACAAGGTATCCCGGAAAGACCACATCCTTTCCCTGTTCCCGCAGTAATCACCGTCACCATTACATCCGTCATCATACGACAGGCATTTCTGTCGTAGATTCTTATTTCCTCCCATTCATTAGGAACCAGAACATTTCCCTGAGCATCTAAAATTTGTACAATACAGTTTGGATCCCGATAAATTCCGTCATTTTGAATGGTGCAAAATCCAGAAGCCATTTCCTCTGTAGTTACGCCATAAGTCAGTCCTCCTAAAGCAGAAGCCATATTATAGGTGTCCTGAGTCATAATTTTGGAAAATCCCATATTCAGAACATACTGCATCCCCACTTTTGGGGTAAGAGCCTCAAAAATCTTATGGGCAATGGTGTTCTTTGAATACTGCACCGCAGTTCTTATGGTAATGGCACCACTATAAATTCCGGCATTTTTCGGCCCATCTTCAATTGGCTCATCCACTACAATAGTATCCGGAGTATATCCACGCTCAAAAGCAGGGGTATATACTACCAAGGGTTTAATGCTACTGCCGGGCTGACGATAGGACTGAAATGCACGGTTTAATGTATTCCCTGTTATCTCCTGACTTCTTCCACCCACAATGGCTACCACTTTTCCTGTGGAATTATCAATACAGGTTGCGGAACCCTGAAGGGCATAGATTCCATCTTCCTTCATCTCCTGATTCACGCTTAATCCCTCATCCAAAGCCGCTTGTAGCAACGCCTGTTTATCCAGGTCAATGGATGTATAAATCCGATAACCATCTTCATACAGAGAGCGAAGACAACGGACATATAATTCCTGATACCTTTCTTCATAATTTGCCCTGGCTTCGTCAGAATCAAATTGGTAACAAAATACAAATCCATTATATTCCATCAATGTCTTAGCAGCACAATCAAACACATAGGTCTTGATATAATTATTAATACTTTCTTCTTCCTTTGGATTCAAAACAATTTCTTCCCGTATGGCAATTTCATAATCTAACTCCGAAATCTTTCCTTCCGAAAACATTTCCCCTAAGATAAAATCTCTCCTGGATAAAGTATTCTCATAGTTGGTCAAAGGATTATAAAGTGTCGGATTGTTTGGCACTGCACATAAAAATGCAACCTGGGAAAGACTTAAATCCTTCGCACCAAGCTGAAAATATCCCTGACTTGCCGCCTCCACTCCATAGTAACCATTGGCAAAATATATATTATTTAGATAAAACTCTAAAATCTGCTGTTTGGAATACTTTTCCTCAAGTTCAACCGCTAAAAAAATCTCTTCCATCTTTCGTTCCCAGCTTACTTCATGGGTAAGATAAATGTTTCGTGCCAATTGTTGTGTAATGGTACTGGCACCCTGGGTAATTTCACCTTTTTTGGTTATGTAAGATTTCATGGCGCGGATAATCGCTTTCGTGTCGTATCCCGGATGTTCATAAAACTTTTTATCTTCAACTGATACCATGGCATCCTTAAAATACTCCGGTATCTCAGAATCCGAAAGGTAATATACATCCTTCTCAGCCTTCAGGCTGGTAATTTCATTTCCATAAGTATCAAAAATGAGACTGGTTTCCGCCTGTTTAAAATCCTCCACACGTGAAGAGCGAATGGTACTTTCCGCCAAATCTTTCATTGCCAGAATATCTTTTCCATATCTTTTATAAAAAATAACCGCCAGTAATATCAGTGTAAAAAGAAATAAAACACCAATCTCTAGTAAAACTTTCTTTATTATCTTCTTGTATTTCTTTTCCTGTTTGTTTTTTAAATTCTCAACATCCTTTTTGGAATGTTTTTTTGACTTGGTCATTCGTTTCCTCTCATTCATATGCCTGTTTTCTGCTTAAATGGCTGTGAGTTGCTATGGTTCTACTACACAGCCTTAGAAACATTATACCATATTGAAAAAACATTACAAGTCACTGACTCCTCCTTTACCCCATTTCATGCTGATGTAAATACTTTTCTTTCGTGGCCATTCCTCCCCGGATATGACGTTCTTCCTTATTTATATCTAGAATTTTCCTTGCATCTTTTCCAAGAGATGGATTAATGTAAGGAAGCCGGTCTGTTAAATCCTTATGTACCGTAGATTTACTAACACCGAATTGCTTCGCAGCCTGCCTTACCGTCGCATTGTTCTCAATGATGTAATTTGCTATTTCAATGGTTCTTTCTTTAATATATTGTTTCATAAAAAAAACATACCTTGTATTATTGTTTATACAAGGTATGCTTGCTTTTCTTAAGTTATGCAAAAATTAAAAGGTTCCCTTTGCAATGAAAAATCCTGTCATAACACCAAGAACGGCGTACCTATCGTCATGGCGATCTTTCATCATTTTTACTTTTTAAAATAATTCCAAAGTATCAGTATGCCACCAACCAAAGCAGCCACAATGATCATCCCAAAAATCAACAGAGTTTTGTTATTTTTTGTATTGTAGTCTTTTGAATTTCCTGTGTCCTCTATTTTCGTGCTATTTTGAATTTCCTCTATTTTAGACCTGTCCTGGGAAATCTCTTCTGCTGCCTTATCTGATTCTTCTGATTGGTTACTGTTTTGTTCTGCATAAGTATCCTGATTATTTTTTATGGATGTATTTTTATCTGCTTCCACTGTAACATCGGAACTCGTTTTTGTATCATCTGACTCATTCTTCGTATCCACCGTTTTTCCTGTATCCGCTACCGTAAATGGATCTCTTACGGTATCCTGTGTTTGGAAAGGTATTCTTTGAGTTGAACTTGAAGTGGCAGAATTTGAGGTCTGGGACTGATTTTGATTTTTCTTCGGCTCTTCAGGTCCGGTCTGTTGGCTGGTACTTTGATTTTTTTCTTCCGTAGCTTCTTTTTTCGTACTGATTCCTTCTCCCGGCTTTTCTTCACTCTTTATTTCCATAGTGGTAATTTCTTCTGAAGATTCCGTAGTGATTTCTTCTGTGGTGTTTTCCTCTGTGGTGCCTTCTTCTGTGGTACCTTCTTCTGTGGTGCCTTCTTCTGTGGTGTTTTCTTCTGTGGTGTTTTCTTCTGGTGGCACTTCCTCCTCTTTTCTTTCATAGGAAATCAGATGTTCCACCTTTTTATTATCATAACTTTCGCCCTGATAAATACCCATTTCATTCCCTGCTAAATAAATAGTCTGTGGAGTGGTGTCTAAAAGATTAATCCAAATCAGTTTCTTACCTTCCGTACAATTTGGAGTTTTTACCACATTATCTTGGAACACAAAGGAATTTCCATTTAAAGTCACTGCATTTAAATGAATAAAGGTAGATGCCAGCTTTTCACCCTCTATGGTAATCTGGTTTTCTAATATCTGACAATCCTTTCCCCATGTAGAACCATAATAATTAAATCCTACCTTTGTCAGATTTCCCTTAATATCAATGTCATTGTCCTTCACATAAGCTACATTATATCCGATTTCTGCCACATCTCCATTAACCGTAATGTGGTTTTTCACTGCATAACAATCACGGGAAAACACTCTGTTTAATGGTTCCTTGGACACTACCGTATTATGGTAATATTTACAGTTTCCATCAAAAATTACATCCATACCAATTCCTTCATAAGATTCTACGGTAATGGAATTGTCAAAAACTTCATTGGAATCACTGGTACAGGCAGCTGCACGAACCACACCCGTCAAAGCTCTTCCATCCCCAGGATTCTGTGACTTCATAATAATCTCATTGTTATAAATTTGGGAATTCATGAGAGTTTTTCCAAGGGTGAAACATGCCCAGTCCACTGTACTTGTAATCTTATTGTCGTGAATTTGAATGTTATCACATTGATTCGAAGTATCATATCCTACGGTAATACAAATATCCCGCACAAATTCACATCGGTCTGCAATGATTTCATTATCATGAATGTCCACATTATT
>JBGVLX010000074.1:0-8820 GCA_045124495.1 Lachnospiraceae bacterium | reverse complement strand
ACCTGATTCCTTTTCTGCCGTTTCATTTCCATGTGAACGTACTTCATTCGTACCTTTTCCGGCAGTTTCCTGTTTTTCGACTTCCTTTAGCATATTATCTAAGGTAAGTGGCTTTTCCTCTTTTACCAGCTTCCTGATAGCAGCATCCAGGTCCTTTTCATTCAGCTGTCCCACTTTTTCCATTAACTTTTCTGCCACTTTGCCTTCATTTTCATAGAAAACATTCGCTTCTTTCGGGTCTAACTTCAGCTCAAAATAATGTTCTACATTATCCCGCAGTACTTCTTCTTTTACCCCATTTTGTGACAAAGTCTGCATTGCCTTTACATCCGCAACATTCGCCTTTGTAATCGGCAGTTTATGATCCATAAGCCATTTCGCAGCACCCATATTTTCCTCGTTTGGGGCAATCTGCTCTTTTTTCAGATACTCTTCCACTTTAGGCTTTAACTGCTCCCATTCTGCTTTGGTCAATGACTGGCTCTGATAGTCTTTATCATAACTGTATTCAGCTTTATATAGGTTATTTACCGTAAGTTCTAATTCATTGGAAATCATATAATACATTTTTCCGTCCGGGAATGTACTTAATTCTTTTCCCTTCGCTACTGCAGCATCCATAATTTCCTCTTTGTTCAGTTCGTTTTGCTCCTGATGTTCTATATTAGAAAGCATATTCGAAAGAGTACGAACATCGGTATTCTCCACTTCCACATTTTGGGCCTCAAGCTGATTTAAATGTGAAGTGTCCAGTTCATTTACTACTTTCTCTACCGCTTTTCCAACATCTTTGGTAACGGTTACGGTTACTTTGGACTCTTTTAAAAGCTTCGCAATTTCTTTCGTGGCCGCCTCAATCTTCCTTGAAATCCCTTGTGTATCCTGTTGGCTCTTCGCCATAGCAACACCGGTATGATAAGGATTCTTTTTCGAATCCACCCTCGTCTGCCCTGATTTTATCTGTTCTGTTTTTACCTGCTCTGCCTTTATCTGTTCTACTTCAGCAGATGACAATATTTTTAAAGCTATTTTTCCTTCTTCCTTCGTGTCCACCTTTAAATACAAGGTTTCCCCTACTTCATAATCTTTTACCGCTTCATTGCTTACAGGAATCTCTTCTCCCTGTATCTCGATAGACTTTTGGCCTTTATTTTCACAGACAGTTCCTTCTACCACCTGTCCTTCTTCCATTTTCAGCGTATCCTTAGCCTGTTTTACACTTTCTGCTTCCGTGATACCCATTTTTTCAAATATCCCACTGGTACTTCTATCAAATCCCGGTGTTTGACGAATATTAATAGCCATATGAATCCTCCATTCCCAGAACAATTCTTCGTATTTCTAATCTTTCGTAATTAGTTCGAAATAATCCCGTCCAAATATAGTGTTACCGTTCACAGATGAACAGCAACAATTTAGTCTATACCATTTATCGGCATAAAAATGAATTTTCATAAGGTCATTTTTTATTTTCCACAAAGGAAAACATTTTTGCATAATTTTCCACATAAACTGGCGAATTATTTCCTTAAATATCCCTTTACTTTGATTTTTAATTATAGTAAAATATTAACATAGACTGTGCATAAAGGAAGTTTCCTTCCTGCACTTACTTTTTCTTTCGTTTTTCAAAAGAAAAGATGCCTAATTTGATAAAAACGTCAGTTGCAACGTAACCATATCAAAAAGATATGAAAAAAAAGGAGAGGAGAAAAACTGTAAAACGTGCAACATTATAAAAGCGAACATTACATAGTTCTCTATTTATAAGGTTTTCAGCAGTGTATATGTAGATGAAACAAAGTTTGAAAGAGTTTTTTAACCAGGATTATTTGAATCAAATTGTCTACGGAGATAATGATTATCCACGAGGATTATTGGGACCACACTTAATTGAAGATGGATTGGTTATTTCTGTATATAATTCAGCTGCAAAGTCCATTGACATTCTTACAAAGAACGGAATGGAATTCCCAACTACCATGATAGAAAATACCGGTGTTTTCTATGCCGTATTACCTACTAAGGTAATGGTGGATTATGTTCTTCGCATCACCTACCATGATGGTAATGTATACGAAACAGAAGATCCTAACAGCTTCCCAGTGCAGATTTCTGATGTAGATGCTTATCTTTATGGACAAGGTACCCATTATGAAATTTATGAAAAATTCGGTGCACACCCTATGACCATTAATGGTGTTGACGGTGTTTTCTTTGCAGTATGGGCACCAAATGCAAGCAGAGTCAGTGTTGTAGGTAACTTTAACTCTTGGGACGGAAGAATCCATCAGATGAGTAAAGTAAATGATATGGGAATGTACGAAATCTTTATTCCTCGTATCGGCGCAGGTGAGCTTTACCGTTTCGAAATTAAAACCAGACAGGGATGGCTTCTTTCTAAGACTGACCCTTACGGAAATTATCAGGAAGTCCGTCCGAACAATGCTTCTATCGTAGCAGATTTAAGTAAATTTAAATGGACCGATAAGACTTGGATGTCGAAGCGTTCTAAGACGAATACATACAGCCAGCCGGTTTCTATTTATGAAGTACATCCGGGTTCTTGGAAGAGAAAGGGTGCAAACGGAGAAGAATTCTTAACTTATCGCGAACTTGCACATGAATTAGGAGATTATGTTGCTGATATGGGATATACCCACGTTGAACTTATGGGTATTTCAGAACATCCATTTGATGGTTCCTGGGGATATCAGGTTACAGGTTATTTTGCTCCGACTTCCCGTTATGGAACTCCTGAAGATTTCATGTATTTTGTAGATTACTTACATAGTAAGGGTGTTTCCGTTATTCTTGACTGGGTACCTGCCCACTTCCCTAAGGATGCTCATGGACTTGCCCGTTTTGATGGCGGTTGCTTATATGAACATTATGATGCACGTCGTGGCGAACATCCACATTGGGGAACTTATATTTTTGACTATGGTAAGAAGGAAGTAGTAAACTTCTTAATTGCCAGCGCATTGTTCTGGCTAGAAAAATTCCACATCGACGGTCTTCGTGTAGATGCGGTTGCTTCCATGCTTTATCTTGATTACGGTAAGGAAGACGGCGAATGGCTTCCAAACCAATATGGCGGACGCGAGAACCTTGAAGCCGTTGAATTTTTGAAACACTTGAATTCCATCATCGACCAGAGAGTGCCAGGTGCACTTATGATTGCGGAAGAATCTACTGCATGGGGTGGGGTATCTTCACCGGTAGAATATAATGGTCTTGGATTCAAGTATAAATGGAATATGGGATGGATGAACGACTTCCTTGAATACATCTCAAAGGATCCGATTTATCGTCAATACGAACATTGGAAACTGACTTTCAGTATGGTTTATGCTTATACAGAAAGATTTATTTTGGTTCTTTCCCACGATGAAGTAGTACATGGAAAAGGCTCCATGATCAATAAGATGCCTGGAGATTATTTTGATAAGTTTGCAAACTTACGTGTTGCTTATGGCTTCATGTTCACTCACCCTGGTAAGAAGTTATTATTCATGGGACAAGACTTCGCACAATGGGATGAATGGAAAGAATCCCAAAGCCTTGACTGGCATTTATTGGATGATGAAATCCACGCAAAGACAAAGAATTATGTAAAGGCTCTGTTAAACTTCTATAAAGATAATAAAGCTTTATATGAATTAGACCATGACGGTTCCGGATTTGAATGGATGAACTGTAATGATGCCGGAAGCAGCGTAGTAAGCTTCGTTCGTAAGTCCATTGACGGTAAGAAGAGCATTTTAGTTGTATGTAACTTTACTCCTGTGGCTCGTAACGGATTCCGTGTCGGTGTTCCAAACACAGGTAACTTCAAGCAGATATTTACCAGTGATCTTCCTGAATTTGGCGGTACTGGTATGTGTGATAACAAGACAAAGAAAGCAGAAGCGATTTCATGGGATGGCAAAGACCAATCCATCGAAATTGATGTTCCACCACTTGGAATGGTTGCGTTCGAATATACTCATAAGTTCTAAGATGAAAAAAGAGGCGATGCCAAGTGCATCACCTCTTTTTTAAGTATAAAAAAATAGAGGTCATAAAACCTCTACCTTCTTTATGTGATGCGGAATAAGGGACTTGAACCCTCACGTCGTTGCCAACATATGAACCTGAATCATACCTGTCTGCCAATTCCAGCAATTCCGCTCAACGCATATTATTATATCATAAATCACCGGACATTTCCAGCACTTTTTTATTTTGTTTTTCGTTTGTTTTTCGTTTTTTTCGCTTGTACTATTTTTTATACCTTTATTTCAAATATCTGTTAGAATATTTTTTAATTAAAATCTGCGGAAACAACATTTTGGTATAACTCACAATATAACTCTGTCCTTTTATCTTTGATTTGTGGAAAACTCTCCCGATATTCCAAGATATCCACCAAATCGAGTTCTGCCACAATCAAGCTTTCCTCATCCACTTCCTTGGTAAGCAACTTCCCCTTCGGTGAATAAATGGCGGAACTACCTTCATAATATTCCTCATTTTCATATCCTACACGATTTACTGCCACTATGTAACACTGATTTTCAATGGCTCTCGCTTTCAGCAATGCCCTAAAATGTTCTACTCTTGCCTTAGGCCAATCAGCAATTAAAAGAATCACTTCATTTTTCCTTGCACTAATTTGAAAAACTTCCGGGAAACGCAAATCATAGCAGATAAACATGCCAATATGAAAATTTTTCAAAGTAAAACCGGTAATCTCATTTCCCGCTTCAAAATACAAGCTTTCCTTACCGTAGGAAAAAGGATGTATTTTCGTATATTCCACCAAAACCTCTCCATCTTTTACCACACAAAATTGGTTCCTTCCCCGGTTATTAGCCCTTTTTACATAACCAAATCCAATGCAAATCTGAAATTCCTTCGATAACTCTTTAAAAAAGGAAACTGTTTCTCCTTTTTCTTCCCATGTCTTTTCCACTTCCATGCTAAAACCGGTTAGCGTCATTTCCGGAAAAACCAAAAGTTCAACTCCTTGCCCGGAAGCTTCCTGAACCATCTTTCTTACCTTTTTTCGGTTCGCTTCTTTCTCTTCCCAAACCATATCCAATTGCCCTAATCCAATTTTTAATCTGCTTTCTGACATTATCCACACCAAACCTTATTAAACCTATGTTATTTTTCTGATAATTCTTTTAATACTTCATGAACATTTGTAAAAGTGGAATCTGTAAAAAATAATATTTTATTCTTGTTATCTTCGTTTTTTAAATCAATTTCGTTTAATCCAACTACTTTTAACAAACTCCACTCCCCATTCTCAATTACCACCTCATAACGCTCTGCAATTTTTAAAACCAAATTTCACTCACTTCTTCAGAGATTGCTTTATATTTCGGATTTTTCTGAAAAGCTGCTACTGCCTTAGAAAACAATCCTTTTTGTTTATGTATGATTACATTTGCTTTTTCTTGGAATTCCTGCTTAACAAATTTAAAGTACTCCTGCTCACTTTCCCCTTCCCAAAAGACAAAAATCACAGAACTTCTTTCCCTCTTTTTTATTTTTCGTGCCATGCTACTCCTCCATAATATGCGGAATGGCCCCATATTTTCCCAAAATATAAGACTTATAAATATTCTCATCTTTACGTGGTGAAAAATCGGCTAGGGAATACAATTCAGACACCCCAGTTTTCTTATTCTTATCTACGAAATAAATCTGGTCACGACGAAGTAGTTCCCTTCCCATAATTTCGGTACTATGTGTAGTAAAAATCATCTGTGCTCCATGTTGATTTTTTTCTCCCTGAAAAAGTCCAATTAAATATTCCACCAATAAAGGATGTAATTCTTTTTCAATTTCATCTACCAATACAACACCACCGACCCTCAGCGCATTTTCAATAGCCGGATACAATGCCATTAATTTTCTCGTTCCATCGGATTCATCACTTAACCCCATAGAAAATTCTTTTCCCTCACCAGATTTTGTTACTCCACTATGAAACGATGTAGCTTTCACTTCACTATATTGCAATTTTCCTTCCGCTTCATTTGGTCCACTTTCTAACGCCTGCTTAAAATTAGAAAATGCCTTTTTTATTTGCAATTTTACATCTTCCCCAATATCTTCAGGTAATTCCCCTAAATCCGATATTTCCAGATTATTAATTTCAAATTTCATATCACAAATACCTATATCAGCAATTTTAGCCACAGATACAATTGTTTTTAACATCTCACTATCTTCGCGATTGGATAGCAAACTCTTTCCTATGTCCACAAAATCCCTTGCAAAAAAAATCTGATTTCGAAACCAACCCATTGCTTCAATACAAGGAGCGTAATTCATGGTGCAGGCAATCGCAAAAAACAACTGATTTCCTGCTACCGCCCCTTTTATCAATTCCTTCATTTTTTTCTCACTATTAGACACAAAATGGTATTCTTGATAATTTCGTTCAAAAACATTTACTTTCTGACCTTTTGGATAGCTGTACAGATACTCCTTTACAACATCTTTTTTGGTTGCCTGAAATCCATAAATATATTTTTTATTCTTATATACATACTCAAATTCAAAAGAGGTCGGATTATCCTTCGAATAATCATCCAACTCAAAGGGACGTACCGGTATCTCAGCAGTTTCATGCTGAGTCCGTTGCGCATTTGTTATAAACTGTACTGCCAGCCAAAATGAACGGATCAGATTACTTTTTCCCCCACCGTTTTTTCCATAAATCGCAACATTAGGTAAATAGTTATCTTTCTTATACTCCAATAAACATTCTTTATATTCGTTAAAGGATGCTGCTTCCATATCTAACACAATTTCTTCCCGGAAAGAACGATAATTTGATGTTTTAAAACGTAAAAGCATTGCTACCCACTCCTATTTTTATTCTTAAAGATAAATTAACACAAATAATTTTAAAATTCAATCGTTTTTTGTGAATATTTCACTTTTTTAAGAGCGATTTCTCGTTTACGCAATGATCCAAACTTGTCTTTCGTCCACATAACAGCATGAATCAAAAATTGGTTTTCATTTCAAAAGGCTACCTTCTTATGTTTAACTATCCTCATAGTCATACGCCCATGCTAACATAAAAAATATGATCATTTTAGCTTTAGCCTGATATTATTTTGAACTTTGGTGCAGAGCAATTAATGTTCACAAGTGAACAGTAACTAAAGCACACAACATATGCAATCAAAGCATCAACCTTTGCCGCACCAAAGTACAAAATTCGTTCATTTTATTTTATCGATACTTTCCAATCACACTTAATTCTTCTTCAATTCTTAGCAACTGATTATATTTTGCCACACGCTCACTTCTGCAAGGGGCACCTGTCTTTATCTGTCCCGCATTCACGGCCACTGCCAAATCTGCAATAAAAGTATCCTCTGTTTCACCGCTTCGATGAGAAATGATGGTGCGATATCCGTTTTTGTGTGCAAGTTCAATGGCTTCCATGGCCTCCGTTACAGTTCCAATCTGATTTACCTTTACCAGCACTGCATTGGCAACTTTCTCTTCAATTCCCTGTCTGATTCGTTTTGGATTGGTGACAAACAAATCGTCTCCTACTAATTGCACCTTACTTCCAAGACGTTCCGTCAGTTTCCGGAATCCTTCCCAATCATCCTCTCTTAGGCCGTCTTCAATAGAAACCAAAGGATAGGTATTGACCAATTCTTCATATAAATCAATCATTTCCTCCGTAGTGCGGACCACAGCAGCAGACTTCGTATCCGGAAGACCGACAGGATCCACTCCGTTTTCCTTTGCCTTCATTTTACTTTCCCCCGGAAAATAATAAAGCCCACTGTCTTCCTGATAAAGTTCACTAGCAGCTGCATCCATGGCAAATACAACATCTGTTCCAGGCTGGTATCCGGCTTCTGTACAGGCTTTCATTAAATACTCAAAAACTTCCTTGGCGTCTTTTAAATCCGGCGCAAATCCACCTTCGTCCCCTACCGCTGTAACGTGTCCATCCTTCTTTAACAATTCCTTCAACTTATGATAAATTTCAGAAGCCATTCGTAACGCCTCATGAAAACAACAAGCTCCCACCGGCATAATCATAAATTCCTGAAAATCAACTGTGGAAGCAGTATGAGCACCACCATTGGCAATATTACACATAGGAACCGGCAATACACTGGCCCTGACACCACCTAAGTATTGATACAACGGAAGATCAAGACTTAACGCCGCTGCCTTTGCAACCGCCATAGAAATTCCAAGCATGGCATTGGCACCCATATTTCCTTTATTTTCACTATTATCTTTATCCATCAATAACTTATCAATGTATGCCTGTTTTCTGGCATTTTCATGTAAAATTGCCTGACCAAGTTCTCCATTTACGAAATCTACCGCTCTTTGTACTCCCAGTCCCCGATAACGTTCTCCTCCATCCCTAAGTTCCACCGCTTCAAACTTACCAGTAGAAGCTCCGGATGGAACCATAGCACGACCAACCGTACCATCTGCCAAGGTAACCTCTACTTCCACCGTAGGGTTTCCTCTAGAATCTAATACTTCTCTTCCATGCACCTTTTCAATTTCTAAATATTCCTGCATCTTTTACACCAAATCTCAGGTAGAAAAATCCACATTTTTACCCGAGGACAAACACAAAAGGATGAAAGACCTGTGTTTGTATTTTATCCTTTCCTTCATTCTTCTTTAGGCAATTGCGAAACGATTAAAAAACTTATATTATGTGATTCAAAAGAAGCAAATACATAAGCAGGTGCTTGTTCGGCCGTCGGTACTTAATGAG
The DNA here is from genome assembly GCA_045124495.1 of Lachnospiraceae bacterium. Taxonomy (GTDB): domain Bacteria; phylum Bacillota; class Clostridia; order Lachnospirales; family Lachnospiraceae; genus RGIG1668. The sequence goes on along the minus strand of JBGVLX010000074.1, from coordinate 44 downwards.
CGACTTGTCGCGAATTTAGTACCGCTACGAGCCGAACGCAGCGA
>JBGVLX010000073.1:0-5650 GCA_045124495.1 Lachnospiraceae bacterium | reverse complement strand
TTTCGCCTGCGCCTGCATCACCTGCTAACTTACCACCCTGGATAGAAGCACCGATGGCAACACATTCGTCTGGGTTGATTCCCTTAAATGGTTCTTTTCCTGTTAATTGTTTTACCTTTTCCTGTACGGAAATCATACGAGTAGAACCACCTACTAATAATACTTTATCTAATTCGCTGGCAGTTAATCCTGCATCCTTTAAAGCTGTCTGAACCGGTACTGCAGTTCTTTCTACCAAGCTTGAAGTTAATTCATCGAATTTCGCACGAGTTAAGTTCATATCAAAGTGCTTTGGTCCTTCTGCAGTTGCAGTGATGAAAGGAAGGTTGATGTTAGTAGTAGTAGCTGCAGATAATTCTTTCTTTGCCTTTTCTGCTGCTTCTTTTAATCTTTGCATTGCCATCTTATCGTTTGATAAGTCAACGCCTTCTTGTTTCTTGAATTCATCTAACATATACTGAGTAATTACGTTATCGAAATCATCACCACCAAGTTGGTTATCACCAGCAGTTGCTAATACTTCAATAACACCGTCACCGATTTCAATGATAGATACATCGAAGGTACCACCACCTAAATCGTATACCATGATTTTTTGTTCTTTTTCATTATCAAGACCGTAAGACAAAGCTGCTGCTGTTGGTTCGTTGATGATTCTCTTTACATCAAGACCTGCAATCTTACCTGCATCTTTGGTTGCCTGTCTTTGGGAATCTGAGAAGTAAGCTGGTACAGTGATAACTGCTTCTGTTACTTTTTCTCCTAAATAGCTTTCTGCATCTGCCTTTAACTTTTGAAGTGTCATAGCAGAGATTTCCTGTGGTGAATATTTTTTATCATCGATAGATACCTTGTAATCACTACCCATGTATCTCTTAATGGATGCGATGGTCTTATCTGCGTTAGTTACCGCCTGTCTTTTTGCAGGTTCACCTACAACTCTTTCTCCAGTCTTTGTGAAAGCTACTACAGATGGAGTTGTTCTTGCACCTTCTGCATTTGTGATAACTACAGGCTTACCACCTTCCATAACTGCTACACATGAGTTTGTTGTTCCTAAGTCAATACCAATAATTTTTCCCATTTTATTTTCCTCCTAAATTAAGTGACTTTTGTCACACAATGTTTACTTTTTTGATACTCACATAAAACTTATGATGTTATTTTTTATGTGTTAGTTTGCTACCTTTACCATGCTGTAACGAAGAACGCTGTCTTTATACATATATCCTTTTTGCATTTCTTCTACTACCACATTTTCGCCCTGGGTATCATCTTCAATGTGCATTACTGCATTATGAAGGTCAGGATTAAATTCTTTTCCTTCTGCATTCATAGGGGCTACTCCGATGGACTCGAAGGCAGTCATTAACTGCTTATAAATCGCGGATACACCTTGTTCAAAGGCTCTGTCTTTGTCTTCCTCAGGGATAGACTGTAAGGCTCTCTCGAAGTTATCTACAATCGGTAAAAGCTTTTCTAAAACGCCCTTCGCACCTTCATCATATCTTCTGGCTGTTTCTTTTTCAGTACGCTTTCTGGCATTTTCAAATTCTGATAAAAGTCTTTTATATTTATCATTGGCTTCGTCTAGTTCTTCCTGCTTTTTCGCAAGTGCAAGTTCGCCAGCCACATGATCCGATGCTGTATTTGTGGTCTTTTTCTGATTTCTTCTTCCTGCCGGTTTCGCGTTTTTCTTCGTCGGCTCAGTGGTTTTCCCATTCTTCTTCGCCGTCTCAGCAGTTTTACTTCCTGCAGTTTTCTTATTATCTTCCTGCTTTACCTCTTCATTCTTCGCAGTTTCTTCTTTCACTGTTTCCTGTTTTGTCTCTTCCTGCTTCATATCTTCCTGCATTTCCTTGTTTTTTTCCATTTCCACCTATTTTCCTTTCTTAAATATGACATCCAGCTCTTCCGTTAAATTCTGCAATGTCGTTACAACTTTTTTGTAGTCCATTCGCTTAGGTCCAATGATTCCAATGGTTCCTTTCGCGCCTTCTTCTAATTCATAGGTGGCTGTAACGATACTTAAATCTTTCATATTCGATACGGGAGCTTCGTCTCCAATGTATACCTGTATCCCATGACTTTCATCATGACTTAAGGTTTCATCAATCAAATCTGTCAATACTTTCTTTTCTTCTATTGCCTCTAAGATTTCACTGGTTTTACTGATGTCTCCTAATTCCGGATATTTTAAAATATTCGTAGTACCACTGGTGTATATCTCCAGTTCATCTGCTGCATGAACCGCTTCTACTACACCATTAAAAATCTGTTCTAATAAGTCCCGGTGCATACCAGCCTGTTCTTTCATGGTAGTAATCATTTCAATGTTAATATCTTCCAAGGACTGACCTTGCAAAAATGAATTCAGCAACAGGTTAAGTTTCAGTACTTCTTCATTTTCCAGTGGTGTGGTCAAATCCAGAATCTGATTCTTAATTACGTTATTATCTACCATAATTACCGCTAAAAGCTGGGTATCATCTATGATAGACAACTGAATAAACTTTATCTTTTTATTCTTATACTGGGGTGCTGAAACCAAAGTGGCATAATTCGTATTATAAGCTAATACCTTCGCTACCTGTTTTAAAAGGTTCTCAACCCTGTCTACCCGCTCTAACAGATTCTGCTTGATATTCTCTTTTTCTTCTTCCTTTTCCTTCATCACCTTATCTACATAAACGCGATATCCGGCATCCGTAGGAATTCTTCCAGCTGAAGTATGTGGCTGGATAATATAACCCAGTTCTTCTAAGTCCGCCATTTCATTTCGGATCGTGGCTGAGCTTAAGTTCAAATCTGTGAACTTTGATATTGTTCTGGAACCTACCGGTTCACCGGTTTCCAAATAGTTTGCAACGATTGCTTGAAGAATTTTCATCTTACGTTCGTCTAACTGCATGCCATCATCCTTTCTCTTGGCTTGTTTGTTAGCACTCTCTACCATCGAGTGCTAACATCTACATATAACTTATCACTGACAGTATGATTTGTCAACAGTTTTTTTGTATTTTTCTATGAATTTTCTTCCAAAATTCAGCTTGAATTTTTTGATTCACGAAGTGAACCATTTTTCGTTTATACTGTTAATAAAAATTCACTTAAAATCTGGTTGCTGACATCTAGTCCTTTTGGTGTAAAACGGATTCTGTCCCCATTACATTTTAAGAAACCGGATGCTTCGTACTTTTTTATTACTTTTTCGTAAATTTCTTCTATAGGGATTTGAAACAATTGTTGAAATTCCTTTTTTGATATCCCTTCTATTTTCCTCAATCCCAGGAAGATAAATTCTTCCATTTTTTGTTGTTTTCCTATCTTTTCAATTTCCATTTTTTGTGTCGGATGTTTTTCATATTCTTCAAAAGTTTCATGATTTTTATAGCGGATTTCATTTACATAGGAAGAGGCTCCAAGTCCAAGACCAAAGTATTCTCCTAATTCCCAATAAACAAGATTATGCCGGCATTCTTTTCCCGGTTTGGCATAATTCGAGATTTCGTAACGTTCATAACCATTTCTTTGAAGAATTTCCTGGGTTTTATGATACATTTCCCGTTCTTCCTCTTCATCCGGAAGTAATTTTATGATTTCTTCGTTCTCATAAAATGGTGTGCCTTCTTCTATGATTAGACTGTAGGAAGAGATATGTTCCGGATTCAGAGCCAGAATTTTATTTAGCCCTTCCACATAGGAGGTGATGTTCTGTTTTGGTACCGCAGACATCAGGTCAATATTGATATTATCAAAACCTTCTTGTCTAGCCATTTTATATGTTGTAAGGAAGGTTTCGTAATCATGGATTCTTCCTAACAACTTTAATTCTTCTGAATTGGTACTTTGAAGTCCTATACTCAGTCGATTGATTCCTATCTCACGGTACGTTTTTAACTTTTCCTTTGTGATGGAGTCCGGGTTACACTCTATGGTGATTTCTGTAGCTCCCTGCCACATTCTCTTCTTTTCCAGTTCCTGTTTTAAATAGAGCAATTCTTCCGATTCCAATAAAGAAGGGGTACCACCTCCAAAGAAAATGGTATAGGGTTCGTAAGGTTCAAATTCCGTCTGCCTGATTTGACTTACAAGACTTCTAAGATAGTTTTTCCTTTTTTCTTTGGTTGTAGCTATAGAAAGGAAATCACAGTAATGACATTTTCTTGCGCAAAATGGAATGTGTAAATAAAGGGATACTTTTTTCTTCATAGTCTGTTTCCTCCTGATGTTTTTTCATGGGAGCATGAAAAACATGACCTTTTAACCCTGGTATCATATAAGAAAAGCGAGTGAACGTGTAGGAAATCGGTTCCCATACACATTCACTTCGCTTTTTCATTTCATGCACTATTCTTCATCCAGCTTTAAAACACTCATAAATGCCTGCTGTGGAATCTCTACATTTCCAACCTGACGCATTCGTTTCTTTCCTTCTTTTTGTTTCTCTAACAGCTTTCTCTTACGGCTGATATCACCGCCATAACATTTTGCTAATACGTCTTTTCTCATGGCTTTTACGGTTTCTCTGGCAATTACTTTGCTTCCAATGGCTGCCTGAATCGGAATTTCAAACAGGTGTCGCGGAATTTCTTCTTTTAACTTTTCACACATCTTCCTTCCACGTTCGTATGCAGTAGAGGCATGTACAATAAAGGATAATGCATCCACTTCTTCTTTATTAATAAGGATATCCAGTTTTACAAGGTCTGATTTCACATATTCGCTCATTTCATAGTCAAAAGAGGCATATCCTCTGGACCTTGATTTTAATGCATCAAAGAAGTCGTAAATGATTTCATTTAATGGAAGTTCATAACGTAACACGGCTCTGGTTTCTTCCATGTATTCCATTCCCAGATAAATTCCTCTGCGCTCCTGACATAACTTCATGATAGCACCTACATATTCTGTCGTAACCATAATTTCGGCTTTTACCATAGGTTCTTCCATATATTCAATCTTGGATGGATCCGGAAGATTCGAAGGATTGGTTAATTCCATCACTGTTCCATCGGTCTGGTAAACTTTATAGATTACTCCCGGAGCTGTAGTTACTAAATCTAAGTTATATTCTCTCTCTAATCTTTCCTGAATAATTTCTAAGTGAAGCAGTCCTAAAAATCCGCAACGGAATCCAAATCCCAGCGCGATGGAGGTTTCCGGCTCATATTGAAGGGAAGCATCATTTAACTGTAGCTTTTCCAAAGCATCTCTTAGATCCGGATACTTGGCACCATCCGCCGGGTAAAGTCCACAGTATACCATTGGATTTACTTTTTTATAACCCGGTAGTGGTTCCTCGCATTCATTGTTTGCATCTGTGATGGTATCACCTACCGTAGTATCTTTTACATTTTTCAGACTGGCGGTGATATATCCTACCATTCCTGCTGATAGTTCGTCACATGGAATGAACTGTCCGGCTCCAAAATAACCTACTTCTACTACGTCTGCCTTGGCACCGGTTGCCATCATCTTAATGGTCGTTCCTTTTTTTACAGTTCCTTCTTTGATTCTGCAGAATACAATAACACCTTTATACGCATCATAGATGCTGTCGAAAATAAGTGCTTTTAAAGGACCGTTTTTATCTCCTGTGGGAGCCGGTATCTTGGCCACGATTTCTTCTAACACATCTTCAATGTTT
>JBGVLX010000072.1:0-35550 GCA_045124495.1 Lachnospiraceae bacterium | reverse complement strand
ATTCTGAATGATATCCAACTGCACTTCTCCCATCAAACGAACATGAAGTTCCTGTAACTCTTCTTTCCAGACTACATGAAGTTCCGGCTCTTCTTCTTCTAACTCCCGAAGTTTTAAAAGCACCTTATGAGGGTCCTCTCCCTCTTTCGGAATCACCTGATAGGTTAATACGGACTCTAGTACTGGTAAATCCGAATCCTTTTCTATTCCCAATCCCTGTCCCGGATAGGTTGCTTTTAATCCGGTAACCGCACAAACTGTTCCCTCCGTGGCTTCCTCTAAAATCTTAAATTTCGCTCCACTGTAAAGACGAACCTGGTCCACTTTTTCTTCTAGTTCTTCGCCTGATTTTTGTTTGATTTTTAATAAAGTCTTAGCTTTTAGGGAACCTCCCGTTACCTTTAGATAGGTCAGGCGGCTTCCTTGCTCATCTTTTCCAATTTTATATACCTTTGCACCAAAATCCGGGACTTTCGCTGTTTCCAAAACATACTCCTGCATTCCTTTTAAAAGTTCCTCTACCCCTTCCATCTTTAAGGCAGAGCCAAAATAACAAGGAAAAATCCCTCTTTCTTTTATGGCTTTTTTGATTTGTTCTTTGGTTATGATTCCGGAATCTAAGTATTGTTCCAATAACGGCTCTTTGCTCATTGCCATAATTTCATAATCCGCAGGGGAAAAATCATTCTTCGTAAAGTCAATGATTTGTTCACTTAACCGTTTTCTTAGTTCTTCTATGATTTCTTCTTTGCCAAATGGAGATACATCCATTTTGTTTATAAAAAGAAAGGCAGGGATTTGATACCTTGCCAATAAACGAAATACCATTTCTGTATGTCCCTGCACTAAATCCATACCATTTATCACTACAATGGCATAGTCTAAAATTTGTAACGTTCGTTCCATTTCTGCTGAAAAATCCACATGACCGGGGGTGTCTAAAAGTTGTATTTCCATATCTTCGTATTTCATCCACGCCTGTTTGGAGAATATGGTAATTCCTCGTTGTCGTTCTAATTCATTGTGGTCTAAAAATGTATTTTTATGGTCTACTCTACCTAATTTACGGATTTCACCGGACAAGTAAAGCAGACTTTCCGATAATGTGGTTTTTCCTGCATCAACATGGGCCAAAATACCCAGCACTATTTTTTTCATCTAATATCTCCATTTCTATGTTAACCAAGATAATGAAAAGGTCATTGGACATAACTTGTAAACAAATCTTTCAGTTGTTTTATGTATAACCATAAATTCCTCGTACCGAAATTTCTCCGGCTATTATGGTTCTTATCTGTCCTTGTTCTTCTACTAAAAGTTCCCCTTTTTCATTGATTTCTAAGGCTTTTACGGTTTTTTCCCGTCCTTCTTCGATGATTCGTACCATGGAATTACGGTGAACCAGTTTTTGATTGTATTCCTCTTTTAATAGGGATAGGTCTTTGGTTATCCGGAATTGCTCATAGTAGGTTTCAAAGGCAGAAAGAAAGTCAGCAATGATATTTACCTGGCTTTTTTCTTCTTTGGTTTCTATGTAAAGGGAGGTTGCAATTTTCGCTATTTCCGGGTGAAAATTCTTTTGGTTTACGTTGATTCCTAGTCCTACAATGATATACTGTATGGCTTCTGCGTCCGTACTCATTTTTGTTAAGATACCACATAGTTTTTTTCCACTTGCTACAATATCATTAGGCCATTTTATAAAAAGGCGTTCTACCCCATTTTTTCCCAAAGCGGAGCATACTGCCAATGCCGTCACTAAAGTTATCATGGAAGCGTATCTTGGCTTAAATTCCGGACGAAGGAGCATGCTTAAAAAAATGCCTTCCCCTTTAGGTGAATTCCAGTTTCGTCCGTTTCTTCCCTGTCCGGCAGTCTGTTCTACGGAAATCACCACAGTACCTTCTTTTGCGCCGGCATTTGCTAATTCCTGTAATCTTGTGTTGGTAGAATCGCAGGTACTAAAAAATACAGTGTCTTTTCCAAGCCACTTTGTACATAGAATTTCCTTTAATTTTTCCTCTTTATGTTGATTGATATTTAAATCATTCTTTTTCATAGTAACATTTACCCACATTCCGTTGCTCTTTACGATATTCCTACAGGGATTCGCATTTCAGTGTTTTTTTACAGTTCTACACAAATTCGCATTTCAGTGTCTTTTACAATTCTACACAGATTTGCATTTCACTGTTTTTTACAGTTCTACACAGATTCGCATTCCACTGTTTTTTACAGTTCTACACAGATTCGCATTTCAGTGTTTTTTACAGTCCTACACAGATTCGCATTCCGGCTGTTCTTTATCATAATTTTCCATTTTCTTGCCCCGAATCAAGAAATCGATCCATACAATGATGGCTGATACAAGCAAATTTAAGTAATAAATAATGATTCTCCACAGTAACATGGCAACTGCCAGATTTTTATCCGGAACCAATGTGGCAAATAAAATATAAAAACCACTTTCTGATGCTCCGGCATTTCCCGGAGTAGGAATGCAGCTGGTTACAGCGTACACCAGTATCTGCATGCAAAAAGCTGCCACAAAAGAAAGATGTGAAATGTTCATGGCTCGAAATACAAAGTAAGCAATACTAAAATAACAAGTCATGGCACAAAAATTCAGGAAAAAGGATTTTAGGAATAATTTCTTGTCATCTTTCATTCCTCTTAAGCTGACATCGTATTCTTCCACTGTTTGAAGTATCTTGGTGGCTTTCACATTTTTGGTAAGACGAAAACGATGTAAAAAATTACATATCTTCTCTGTTACTTTGATCACCCATTTCCCATTATAAACAATTAAGACCATTGCAACGGTTGCAAGTACATTAATCAATACTGCCAACACTATGATCCAGAAATAAGAGGAAAATTGTTCCCTTAAAAAACCAAACAGCACAAAAAATGCTCCCACAGACATAACCCCTATGACATACTGATAGGTGAAACACTTGTGTATGGTAGCCGCTGTTGCCTTTGAAACAGGTATTTCATACCTTCTTTTCATGGCATAAATCTGCATTGGCTGTCCTCCGGACCCCAAAGGGGTAACCATACTATAATATTGTCCGTCCACAGTCAAAAAACAGGCCTGCGAAAATTTTATTTTTTGTTCCAGATAATCTGTGTTCATTTTCAAAATGGCACTGTCGAACAAGGTATTTACCACCATGGCCAGTACTGCCAGTCCAAGATATCCATAATTTAAGTTCTTTAAAATTTCGTCTAAATCTTTTAACTCATGATTTTTAATCAACACAAGAACGGTAATTAAGGTTAACGTCACCAACAAAATTCCGTTCCACATCTTTTCTTTTTTACCCAAAATATCACCCCTTAGACAAACCCGCTGTTTCATATTCCCTAAGATACCAGGGTCGAAAGATCATGTTTTCATGCCCGCATGAAAAAACATGACTTTTCGCCCCAACCTCTTACCTAATCTGTTAAGATTCACAACCATCGTTACTTCTATTTTGACCATTTGCTTACCAGACGATTCTTTTCATACCAGATTTCTTTTGAAACCCGGCTTTCTAACTTCTTTCCTTTTTCGCTGTAGGCATATTTTATGATGTTTTCCCAAAGCTGTCCCGCTTTATCCACATCATTTTCTTCTACCTTTAACACCTCAAACCCAAACCTCTCTGCAATGGGGTATAACAAGGTATTTCCATATACCGCCTTACAATCTTTGTACTCCTGGGTCTGAAACAACACCGCCAAAGCCTGCAAAGCTTCTTTTAATACCCTCATAATGATTTTAATATCTTTTAATTCATCGGATTTCTGATTGTTCATATGAATTTCAATGATAGGATCTCCTTTTTGAATCCGGATTCCACCCTCTAATACCTTTTCTTCCCCTTCATAAGGATGGGAATTGATATAAAAACATTCATTTTTACACCCTGGTATCAATATCAGATGATGCTTTTTATGATAACTTTTATCCATAATGCCAATCAGCCACCTAAGAAACTTTTTCATAGTTATACCCTTTCTCCTTTCAATCCCTGGGATATTGTCACAAAGTGATACCCCTTCTTTAAAAGTTCCGGTATCCATAATTCCAAAGACCCAATGGTATGTTCCGGTGCCCCCTTGGCTCCACCACTGTCATGCAACACAATAATACTTCCATCTTCCACCCGCTCTAAAAGAATCTTAGCAATCTTTTCCTTAGTCTGGTGTTTTCTCCAGTCATAAGCCTCAACACTCCAAAGTATAACCTGAAGATTTCTCCTTAACATTGCAAATAAAGTAAACAAATTAAACGTCCCCCAAGGAGGTCTGACATAGCTGAACTTGATATCCTGTGCTTTTAATTGTTCTTCTCCCTTAGGAATTTCTTTCAAGGTTTCCCATGGGGTTAATTCCCATGCACTTTGATGTTTATAGGAATGGAAGGCAATTTCATGTCCTTCTGCCTTCATCCTCTCTATCAAATCGAGATTTTGATTTGCATTCTTTATCACAATAAAAAAGGTTGCCTTTACCTGATATTTTTTTAATATATCCAATACTCTTCCTGTATATTCAGCATTTGGACCATCATCAAAGGTAAGTGCAACCTGATTTTTACCCTTAGGCAAGGTTTTTCGGACCCTTTTTGACACATTTCTCGCATAAAGATTCGGCAATGCACAGTATCCAAGAAATGTTCCCGCCAAAATCCCTAGCATTCCTAATCCCATTTTTTCCAATCGATTCATAAACTTCCTCCTTTCCATCCATTCCTTTCATTAGGTGATTGCGAAACTATAATATTTTATGTGAAAGTGATTCAAAAGTAACAAAACAATGCAGGCACGCTCTCGCTACGAGCCGAACCCAGGCTTGTTACCTCTTAACAGTATTTTAATGCTTTCCGGTTCTACGGCCTCCCTGATGTTTCTTCTTTGTATCGCTTCTATTTTTCTTTCTTTCGAATTGGTAAACTGCTTTAAAATTGCCTCTTTACATTCTTTTTCATTCTTTGCAGCTTGTCCTAATCTATGTTTCACAAAATAACGTTCATTTCGTTTTTCTTGTCCCAGCTTTGCCTGATATAAAATATATGGTGTATCCGCCATCACCGCCTCAAACAAAGAAAGTCCTCCCGGTTTTCCCACTACGACCTGACTTTGTCTTAAGAGCTTTGGCATGTTGTTTTCAAATCCTAATATGGTAATATTTTCTTTCTTTATGGTTTCTTCTAACCGTTTTCTCAGTTCCTTATTTTTACCGGTTACAATGACAAGATTCGTCCCTTTTATCTTGCTGATATCAAGGTAAAACTCCGGGTTTTCGGGCAAAATTCCTAACCCTCCGCCTAAAAAAGTAACAAGCCCTGGAATCTTTTCTTCTTCACTGTACTCGTAAAATTCTTTCCGAACCGGTATTCCGGCAACAAACACGGAATCCTTTTCAATGCCTTTTTGAATCATTTCTTTTTTTATCTCATTGGTGGCAACAAAATAATAATCGGTTCCTTGATACAGCCATTCACTAGTAGCAACGAAATCCGTAATCACGGTGGCCAGTTGAAACTTTGCCTTTCCCTTTTTCTTTAGATGCGCCAGGTAACCAGATGCAACCGGAAAAGTGGAAATTACCAAATCCACTGTTACCTTTTCAAAGAATGCTTCCACATGACGACGGATACTAACATCTGCAGTATCAAACCATTTTATAAAGTTAACGCGATCCTTTGCATTGTAATACAAATTAAACAAACCAGGAAGTGTCCGAATCAGTTCTTCGTATCCTTGGTACATCATGGTTTCTTTTTCTTTGGCAAACACATGAAAAAAATCCAAAATCTCCACCTTAAAATTCTCACCCATTTCTTTGATCTGTTCTTTTAAGACCTGGGCAACACTATTATGACCATTTCCATATGCAGCTGTAAAAATAATGATTTTCTTCATACACTCCACCAAAGTCCAAGCAAATCTGCTTATATTTTTTGAAGTGTTCCTATTTGCAAGCAAACAGGAACACTTAGCTCCAACTACTTTTCCCCATTCCTTAAGACCTTCCACTAATGTGAATTTCCTGATTAAATTCCTCAATCAAATTCTCAATCAATCTTAGAGTGTCATCAAAAGAATGCGGTTCCACGAGACGGTCAATGTTTTCCTTCATATATTCCAGTAAAGAAGGTTTTTGCATTAATTTTGCGATGGTTTCATCCAATTTCGCAATGTCTGTTTCCATGGCAACTCCTTCCGCTGACATCACCTCGGTATTTTCCTCTTCCTGTCCCGGAATGTAATAAGGAATAATCATAGGCAGACGCATGGTAAGACTTTCTGTCACAGTAAGTCCTCCCGGTTTTGTCACAATGACATCTGAAATCGCCATCAATTCATTTACTTTATCAACATACCCAAATATTTCTACCTGTTTTTTTCCATAATACTTGCTTAAAAGTTTCTCTAATTCCTCTTTTAATTCCTCATTAGAGCCACATACAACAAAAATCCTTAAGATTTCATCCATGTCCAGGATATTTGCCAGGGCCTTTTTTATGGCTTTCATTCCCATACTTCCACCCATAATCAGCAAAGTGAAAAGATCAGATTTCTGGTAAACTCCGTCTACTTTAGAAAAATCTTTCCGAATCGGGATTCCATAAGGATAAATAATCTTTGGGTCAATATCTTTTTCCACCAAATCCCTTTTCGTAGGAAGGCTTCCCACAATATACCCGTCAATCCTGTCACAAATATATGCCTGATGCGCCTGAAAATCCGTAACCACAGACAAAAACTTCGAATGCACTTCGCCCTTGGATATCACTTCCGAAATCTGCTTTACAAGTAAAGGGTGGGTTGAGATAATCAATGCAGGATCAAAGGTTTTCACCAAATCTTCTAAGCCACCATTCATGAAATTATCAATCCATCGGTTTACCCTGACATCTACCATTTCATAATTGGTCACTTTATATAATCCGCTATAAACTTTCGGCATCTTAGTTGCCAGTAATTTATATCCACCATCTATAAAATTTCCAAGATGTTCATTTTTTTGTTTCATCGGTTCCATAATGGCTACATCATATCCCAGCTGATCTAGTTCATCCTTCAAAGAAAATGCAACCGTATTATGTCCTTGCCCCGTTGAAGCCGTACATATCAATATCCTCTTGTTCATATACTTAACTTCCTTTTGATTTTGCAAAAAACGTCCAAAATCCTATCAAAATAACTTCCGATTCCGGACTCTGAACGTTCTTTTGCTACTGTATTAACCCTAAAATTCTGCCAGATACCACTGACCTTCAATTTTTACTATAAGGAACTTCACTCTGTCATCTGTTTCTCCATCATCACCTTTAATGGTAAACTCAGTGGTGATATCATAAGCTTCTTCTATCGTTCCCTTAAAATCGTAATCATCTTCTAAATCTTCCTGTAAGTCCGCCAATTTAGATTCTGTGTATTGCTTTTCTTTAGTTACTTCATAAGAAATCTTTAAATCGGAACCTGCTTCTGATTCATATTCTTCATATACTTCTTCCAGGTATTCTTCACCTTCACCATCAGCAAATTCTTCTACCAAAAAGCTTCCATATGCATCTAAAAAGGTATCGATTTCCTGTTCTTCAATACCTTTTACATATAAATCAATGGCTTCTTTATATGTACTTTTCTCTTCTTTTGGAAGAATATCAATCACACCTTGTTTATCTAAAACATAAACGGTTGCGGCTCCTGCTGCTATAAGTAAAACAATTACAAAAAATACAACAAACCCTGTCTTTTTCTTCTTTTTCTTTTCCTTCTTCGCCGAATTTCCTTTCGGTGCTCCAAATCCAGGTATTGGCTGTTCTGCCGGTACAGAAGATGCTGTTCTTCCATAAGAAGTATTTCCTGAATTATTTGTACCTCCCACATAAGATGTCGGCTGTACTAAATTTACATTAGCTCCGGTTTCCGGTTTCGGTGGTTCTACCGGACTACTGTATGTTACCGGCTCTTCCGCTTTCGGTGGTTCTACCGGACTGCTGTATGTCACCGGTTCTTCCGCTTTCGGTGGTTCTACCGGACTGCTGTATGTTACCGGTTCTTCCGCTTTCGGTGGCTCTACCGGACTGCTGTATGCGACCGGCTCTTCCGCTTTCGGTGGTTCTACCGGACTGCTGTATGTCACTGGCTCTTCCGCCTTCGGTGGTTCTACCGGACTACTGTATGCGACCGGCTCTACTATTGGTTGTGTCGTTTCTATATCGTTTGTATTCACAATTCCTGCTGGCTGTTCTGGTAATTTTACCCTTGTTCCACAGCCGGAACAAAATACTGCATCATCTGGCAGTTTCGTCCCACAACTATGACAAAATTGACTCATTCTAATCCCCTTCCTTAACTGATTCATTTTATTTTTAATATACCCCAAAAGGAACTAATACGTCAATATAATTTTCAACTTTATAATATTTGTAAGAAATCACTGTACGGTTCCAATAATAATACTGTTCACAAGTAAACAATAACCATAATACTACTTCTCTTCATTTTAAACTATTTTCCCCTTTGTTATGCATGATATTCCACAATTTATCTTTTTTATTTTGTTATTATTGAACAATTATTGCCACAAATATTACGATTTTCTTTCATTTTCGAGTATATTTATACTATTTTTCTAAAATTTTTATAACATTTTTCAATAATTTTATTATTGCAATTTTCGTTTCACTGTACTATAATAGTCTTGTGTTAGAGATGAGCGGAAATTAATCTCTATGCACACACTATATAACCCCTTATTAATTATTTATACTCCCCTCATGTAAGGAATCAGCTCCCCCTGATTCCTTATTTTTTTTATAAATCAAAGTCTATATAATACCAATTTTAAAAGGATATGTATCAAAAAAGATACTTGCCATTTCATTTTTTCTTGTATACAATGTATAAGACAATTAAATAATGGGAGAAATATTAAAAAAGGAGTAACAATATGAGACTATTAAAAAAAATCATCACAATCTCAACATTGTTTGCTTTGGGTACTATTGCACTCAGCGGATGCTCTGGCGATAAGAATTCTAATTCAAACAATGCTACTTCTGAACTTAATAATTCTTCAGGAGAAAAAACTTATGGAGGTACTGTTGTAGTTGGAATTCAACAGGATCTCGACAGTCTTGACCCACATTTAGTAGAAGCGGCAGGAACCAGAGAAGTTTTATTTAATGTCTATGAAGGCTTAGTAAAACCTACGCCGGAAGGCGATTTAATTCCTGCTGTTGCAAGCGATGTAACCGTTTCAGAGGATGCTACAGAATACGTTTTCACCTTAAGGGATGGCATTTTGTTCCATAACGGAAACCTTGTTACAGTAGAGGATATCGAATATTCTTTAAAGCGATGCGCCGGAATGCTGGAGGGGCAGTCTGCACCTCTTACTTCCGCTTATTCCGCATTCGCCTCTGTAGAAATCGTGGATGAAAAAACGGTAAAAGTAACCTTAAGCCAGCCTGATTCCGAAATGCTGGCATATATGACCACCGCCATCATCCCTAAAGACTCTGATAAAACCGGAGAACTTTCCGGTACAGGTCCTTTTCAATTCGTATCTTATTCTCCATTGGAAAGTTATATCGTAGAGAAAAATCAAAATTACTGGTCCGAAGAAAATGCAGCCTACCTTGACCGTGTGGAATTTAAGGTAATTGCAGACAGTAATTTAGCTGTCACCCAGCTAAAATCAGGAACCATTCAGGTCTATCCATATATGACGGATGACCAGGCATTGTCAGTAGAAAATGATATGCAGGTTCTTGCAGGACACATGAATCTGGTTCAGGCACTTTACCTGAACAATGAAGCCGGTCCATTAAGCGATGTAAAGGTTCGTCAGGCTATCTGTTATGCCCTAAATAAGGAAGAAATTAATCTTATGGTAGCCGGTGGCCGTGGTACAGAAATTTCCACCTCCATGTTCTCCGGATTCGAAAAATATTATAATAAGGATTTGGATTCTGTTTACTCTTATAACATTGAAAAAGCAAAATCTTTATTAACAGAAGCCGGATACGAAAATGGATTTGATTTAACCATTACCGTTCCTTCCAACTACCAGTTCCATATGGATACTGCGCAGGTCATTGTGGAACAGTTAAAAGCGGCCGGCATCAATGCCACCATCGAACCGATTGAATGGGAAAGCTGGCTGGAAGAAGTCTATGTGGGAAGAAATTACGAAGCTACCGTAATCGGTCTGGACGCCAACATGTCACCAAAAGACATCCTGTACCGTTTCGAAACCGGAAACTCCAAAAACTTCATCAACTTCAGTTCCCCTGCCTTCGACGAAGCATTCCAAAAGGCTGTGGCTACCACCAACGATGAAGAAAAAGTAACTTATTATAAGGAAGCACAAGCTGCCCTAACCAACGAAGCAGCCACCGCCTACATCATGGACCCACCATTGCTGGTTGCTTTAGATCACAACCTTGCAGGCTACACCTTCTATCCACTCTACGTCATGGATATGGCCAAGGTATATTACGTAAAATAAAAAACGATTCATCTATTATGAATCATAGCAACAACGTAAATTTGATAGAATTCATCTATCATTAATTGCTGTAACTACGTAAATTTGATAGTATCCATCTATCATAAATTACTGTAACAACGTAAATTTGATAGAATTCATCTATCATAAATCATTTAGGTAACGTAAATTGAAATTGGTCAAAGCATCCGGAATAAGGGCGACTTGCCACTGCTTCGGAGCCCGTTTCCGGATGCTTTGCACCAATTTCACCACAACCTAAATCCCAACAACCCCAACAGGAGGTAACAAATATCATGAAACAAATTGGAAAAAAAATCATCACTCTCATTATTACATTGTTTGTCGTTTCTTTTGTTACCTTCTTTTTGTTTGACCAAATACCATCAAACCCCGCTCTGGCAATGCTTGGAACGAACGTTACCGAAGAACGCCTTGCAGAACTCGAAGAACAAATGGGCTTAAACGACCCTTTCTTCAACCGTTATGGTAATTTTTTGAAAGGGTTGTTTGAAAAAGAAGGAAACGTTTCTTACACCTATCAGGTTCCGGCCAGTGAACTGATTCAAGAAAGACTTCCCATTACGTTTACTTTAATGGCATTTTCTTTTCTTATCACTTTAGCCATTTCCATTCCATTCGGAATGCTGGCAGGACGAAAGAAACATTCCAAAACCGGTGGAGTCATCACCGTTTTTTCCCAGCTGATTATGTCCATCCCCCCATTTTTTCTAGGTATTTTATTGACTATACTGTTTGGACTGGTTCTAAACTGGATTCAGGTAGGTAATTATGTTTCTTACGAAGAGAACAAAGTGAGCTTTTTTACTTATATGATACTTCCTGCGATTTCTGTTTCCATACCAAAAATCGCTATGGTGATTAAATTTTTAAGAGTTTCTATGTTAGAACAAATGAAACAAAACTATGTCATCACTGCAAAGGGAAAAGGGTTAAACAGTGTCCGCATCTTAACGGTTCATGTACTGAAAAATGCCCTAATACCGGTACTTACCATTATGGGCATGATTGTGGGGGACTTACTTGCCAGTAGTATTGTAGTAGAGCAGGTCTTCAACATTCCAGGGCTTGGAAGATTACTGGTAACTTCCATTGGAAACAGAGATTATCCTGTGGTATCCACCATCATTGTTTTCATTGCTTCTGTAGTAATGATTGCGTATGGACTGATTGATATTCTTTACATTATGGCAGACCCTAGAATGCGAAGAGAAGAAACCATCGAAAGGAATTAGCTACTGTTTCCATCAGGTATGAACAGTAAAAAAATAAACAGGCAATCGGGAAACTATTGTATTTCATTTGAAACTATTTGTTTCTATTGAAACACCTAATATAAGTTTTTCCATCGTTTCACAATTGCCTAATAATTAAGGACAGAAAGGAAAAGTGCGAATTGCCCGTCTCATCCGGGCAGTGGCGAAAAGCATGGGTATAAAAATGAAATATAGAAAACGAACCGGATTCATTTTATTAGGAATTTTGTTGCTTTTCGTTGTGATTGGCTGCTTTTATACACCTTTTGACCCCAACGAAATGAATGCCCGTTTGAAATTCTCCCCTCCTAATTTTGCTCATTTACTTGGTACAGATAATTTTGGAAGGGATTTGTTCAGCAGAATTCTTATTGGCAGCCGTCACACTGTATTTTGTGCTCTTGCCACTATTTTCTTCGGGGGCATCAGCGGAACCTTAATTGGACTCTTTAGCGGAGTCATAGGGGGATTTTTCGATGAGGTACTAATGCGGATTATGGATTGCATCACAGCATTCCCAAGTATTTTACTTGCTTTAGTTTTTATCAGTTTATTCGGAACCGGAGAACGGAATCTGATTCTGGCTCTTTCTATCGTATTTATTCCAAGTTTTTCCCGGGTTGCAAGGGCTGAAGCCTTAAGAATAAAAAATCAGGATTTCATTACGGCTTCCCGTGTTATGGGGGCCTCCACCTTAAGAATTGTAATGAAACATATTTTGCCAAATGCAAAAGCTACTTTACTATCTGCATTTAGTGTGGGATTTACCAATGCCATTCTGGCAGAAGCCAGTCTTAGTTATTTAGGCCTGGGAATTAATCCTCCAACTGCAAGTCTTGGAAGAATGCTTTCTGAGGCTCAGGCATATTTGTTCCGGGCACCCTGGCTGGTAATCGCCCCGGGAATTTTCGTGGTGTTATTTGCATTTTCAGCTTCTCTGCTGGTCGAGGAATAAACCAGAACAGGAGTTTAGAGTGATTTTTACAAAAAAACACCCCCTAAGCAAATTCGGATATTTTCCTTCTTCGCTTAGGAGGCATCAAAAAATCTTTCTCTAAACTCCTGTTTTTTGCTTTAAGACAGCAAAGATTCGTAAAATCTTGCAGTCTGGCTCACCGGATCCACTTCAAACAATTCTTCAATCAATTTCTTCGCAGTTTCCTTGTCATTTTTCACAATACAAAGCAAAATCTCTCTTTGTATTGCATCGATACATTTTCCATAATGGCAGCTTGCACAGCGAGGACTTTGCTTCATTGTCTCCAGGTATTTCTGCGCCTCTTCAATATTACCACAATAAAATTCTACATCAAACAATCTACGGTATTTCACCGGTTTATAAATCGGTGAACTCATATAATCTTCACGCCCGCCACGGCATGCTGTATCAAAGTAAATTGCAGCCTTACTATATAGCTTTTTATTTTCTTCCACATTATACAGATAATAATTACAGGTCATATAAGTAATGATTGCAAAAATATAAGAATTCCCATCTTCCGGTTTTACCATATCCAATGCCTTCTTCGCAAAGAACTTTGCCTTTTCCCAATCCTTCTTCTCATATCCGTAATATTTCACCATACGTTCTAAACCATCTACGGTTATGGTGCCTTTTTTCTTAAACAAGGACTTGCTGGCATATTTTTGGTAACATTTTAAAGCCTCTTCGTCTTTCCCCATATCCCAAAGAATATCGCCTATGTTTAGTGTATCTTCTTCTATATCTGCTTCCTCTCTGTCACATTCACTAAGACGCTTATGATATTGTAATGCTTCCTCGAAATGTTTTAAACGGTGACAACATTCTGCCATCTTACGAAGTACATATTCTGCACTGTTTGGGAACATGTCTAATCGCATCTGATAATACTTCATGGCTTTTTCAAAATCTCCAAGAGCCAGGTAGGTATCCCCCGCATTAACAAATGGAAGTCCTGTTTCCTTATTTTTTACCAGTTCCATGGATTTTTCATAATACTCACATGCTTTTTCCAATTCCCAGTTTTGCTCATGGGCAAATCCCATGTTGTTATAGGCATACAAATCTTCCGGGTCATCTTCCATAGCAGCCTGAAAATCAGCTTTTGCAAGATCTATCATTCCGGCATCCAGATATAATAACCCACGCTCAATCAAGTAGTAACAATTTGGCAATAATTCAATCTGCTTGGACGCATATTCGATGGCTTCATGGAATGTGTTCCAGTCCCAATAGGACTTTAACCGTCTTTTCAGTATGTCCGCAACATTACTATTTGCACTTTGATGCTGAGGATTTATCTGAAGAGTTCGTAGCAGATACTGCTTTTCCTTCTCCGGCTGCTCCATTTGATGATAGCAACGTGCTGCATTATAAGCATAAATCTCATAATCCGGATACTTCTGATCCAAATCCAAGAAGATTTTCAAAGCTTCTTCATACCTTTCATCCTGTCTTAAAATATCTGCCTTCAGGTAAAGATTTCTCTCTTTCTCCACGTCACTTTCAAGCAATTTTTCACATAAGGTCAGGGCCGAACCAAATTCCTTCATATCCATGTATAAATAAATCTGCTCACGGTACACCTCTAAACGGTCTTCAATGTCCGTTTCTTCTGTTTCCATTTTCTGAATGATTTCCTTATATTTTTCTACCAGTTCTTTCATTTCTGTCATATCATCTGCAGTATAACGTTTCGAACGGGTGTCTAGAAATTCCAACAGAAGACTGTCTACCTCTCGTTTTTTTGCTTCCTCCATGACACTGAATACATCATCATGTTGTCCGTATGCAAAGAATACCCTGGCAGCAAATTCATAAGATTTTACATAACCTGGTGCATATTCTTTCAAATAATGATACTCATCCACAACATTTTGCCCATTTCTAAGTTCATAAAAAGCCTCCTGAATGTAGATATGGGCATAAATATGATGATGGTCTGTTCTTAAAATCCGGTCACAGATTTCCACACAGGCGTGATAATCATGGATTGTCAGCTTAATATATGCCTTCATGGTCATATAATTAATATAATGCTCATCATCCTCGTTTAAATCCCGCGGCATTTCCTTCATAGCTTTTTCAAAGTATTCGTCCGGAGTTTTACTATTTTTCCCAAGCTCCATATAGCAATTTACAATCATCAAAGTAGAGTATGGAATTTTCTTAATTTCTTTTTTATTTTTCTCCGTTCCATCATCCACTACTTCTTTTAAAGCCTCTCGCCAACGATACAGATATGGAAGTGCCTCTTCATATCTTTGTAAAGAAGCGTACATTTTACCACAAATATTATCATAATTTAAAGGATTTCTTTCTTCTTCCGGATAATCCTCTAATTTCTTTAATGCTTCTTCCTGTCTATCATTTTGGAACAATGCCCAGCAAGTTTCGATGAAAGCATCATAATTATGATTTTCTTCAAATTCTTTTTCCAAAATCGGAATCACAAGCTCATTACATTTTTGAAGTTTTTCCACTAAATCCGGATCATGGTTTTCATAATCCAACAAATCCAGATATCCTTTTCTGGCTTCCTTGTATTTTCCAGTTTCAAAGAAATATTCATAACGAAGTTTGCGTGCGCTGTAGTTCTTTGGATTTTCTGCTAAAATCTCATCTAATATAGGCTGTGCCTGCTCAGACTTACCTTGTTTTGAAAGATAATACGCAATATGGAATAAGATAAATTCATTTTTCGGCTCGAAGGCCTGTAAATAGCTTAACTCCTGCTCCATCGTATCCATATCTTCTTCCAAATGGGCAAGGCCTAATCTTTCAATATGGACATACGGATGGTCCAAGGTTAACCGATCCATCTCTTTTAACGCACTTTTTACTTCATCTAACTGTCTTAAATCAAAATAATGTTTGCAATCATAATAAAGTCTTACATAATCATCAATCTGGGTGAAATCCTCTCCTTCAATCAGTTCAAAAGGAAAGAAATTCTCTTCATATGGTGTGCTTTTGATAAAACGGACAAAATCCTCCGGAAAATCTTCGTAAAAATCATCACTTCTTGACGCAAGACCAACTTTTTGGTCAATCGCCTGCCATACCGGCAAATTCAGACGAAAATGATCCATAAAGAAAATTAAGAGCTGGCGCAAAGCCTCATCTGCTGTCTCTAAGTATACACATACCTCATCTTCTAACACATCTTCCCATGCTTTTGGATTTAAACGGTCTTCCTTTGAAAAATACAGATTCTGAACTTTTTGCATAAAAAGTTCCATGGGCGTTTCCGGAATCTTTATCCCTTTCCCTTTCTCAACTTCTTCACTATATTTTACCGCCACCTCAAAAGCAGTACGTAATTCCATAAACCCCTTTGGATCCTCCTCAGGGTTTACGGAAACTAATTTTTTTCGATAGGCATTTGTGATTACAGACTTGTCTTTTGTCTGTTCACACTCCAAAATTTGAAACGCAAGTGATGTATCCATCCTTAGTCTTCTCCTCCATTTTCATTACTCCCCGCTAATAATACGGTCAATCAAAGCATCGATATCTAAAAAGCTCTCCTCTGAAGCCTCCACCAAAATTTCTTCTTCCGGTTCGATGAGTTCTGGCGCCGGTTCTCTTTCTTCTACTACCGGTTCCACAACCTCTGGTTCCATGATTTCTGGTTCCATTACTTCCGGCTCCGGTTCTCTTTCTTCCATCACTGGTTCCATGATCTCCGGTTCCACAATTTCCGGTTCCATTACTTCCGGCTCCATTACCTCTGTCTCCGGTTCTCTTTCTTCCATCACCGGTTCGATGATTTCTGGTTCTATGATTTCTGGTTCCATGATCTCTGGTTCCATTACTTCCGCTTCCATTACCTCTGTCTCCGGTTCTCTTTCTTCCATCAACGGTTCCACGACCTCTGGTTCTGTGATTTCCGGTTCAATAATCTCCGGTTCCATGATCTCCGGTTCCATTACCTCTGGCTCCGGTTTTGGAACAAATACCGGTACTTCTTCTTCTACCAAAGGCTCTGCCTTAGGTATTTCCATCTCTTTTTCCGGCACAAGAGCATCAGCAACCGGTGCCTGAACCGGAGTTTTCACCAACGCCTCCAGTGGATTATTCTGATAATTCTCCTCCAGATTTATCATTGGACGTTTGGCAATTAAATTCTGAATCATATCTTTATTCTGGCATTCCAGAATACCTTCCAACACTTCCTCTAATGCCACTTTCCACTTCAGCGCCAATTCCTGTGTCATAGGTTCAAACGGAAGTTCCTGTGTCTTAGTATCCGTTAATTTCAGAAGTAAAGTGACTCCTTTTTCCGTAGTATAAGGAATTATTTCATAAATCTGTCCTAAAGAAACATCATACTCCGTTCCCCCGGCTGTTTTTACGTAGATTCTTCGGTCAGTCACACACATTCCATAACGGAAATTTCCCTTCGAAGCATCCCATAAAATGAATGGTATCTCTTCCATGGAGAATTTTGCAAAATTCTCTCTGGCCTTATCCAGTTTTTTCTGCCAATCAGGAGAAGTATAAGTGAATACATATTTCATCCTCAATTCATCTATCTGATTTAAATACATCAGGAATCTTTGTATCACTTTTTCTGTCGTAATGACATGATCCAGCTTTTCTGCTTCTCCTACCGAACGGCTCCATAATGGTAATGCTGTTTCCGGTGCCATGGCATCCGGAAGAGATACTCTCGTACGAATCGTATCAATAAGATTCAGTAATACCTTCGAAATTTCCTCGCCCTTTTTATGTCCCATAACCGTCAATAACGGATGCGCCGGTCCACGATGGGTAGTTACCACCACCTGTGCCTGTAACATCTTCTTGGTTACCTCAATATTACGTATCTCACTAAATGGGATTTTCTTCGTGATCCCCTGCTCCTTAATCATAAGACAATCCTTAAAAATCAAGGTATCACCGGATTTCGCTCCTTCCATGATTCCAATCGGCATGGAAAAATCATCAAACTCTTTAAAATTCTTTCTTAATTCCTGCACCTTAGGATAATAATCCTTGGAAATCAATGTCAGACAGAAAAGATTCCCAACTTGTGTATTTTTTAACAGATTCTGCAGATAAACAGAATAACGATAAACTGCCATTCCCTGAATATTATGGATTCTCCTTGTTAACCATTGGGAATAGGCCTGCTTCGTTCCTTCATTAATTTCCTGCTCCTTCACCCATTCTAAAAGATGCATGGCTTCGGACTGGGTAAGCTGGTTAAAATCATTACACTTCTTGACCAAAGACAACTTTTCCAAATATACTTTCTGAACTCTTAATGCCACCTCATATGGTTTCCACAATCTTTCCTTAAATCCGGATTCTGTCAGTTGACGGATGGCTTCTTCTGCCCCTTCCATCCTTTCTTCATCCACATTCCGGCAAATCATTTCTATCTCTATCACTGCCAGTTCATCCATGCGGACTTCAATTAATTTTACATATGTAAGTACATAAAGTTCCTCGAATTCCCCACTTAATAATCTTTGCTTCAAACCCTCTAACTCTTCCAAAGACATGGTGAGGTAAGATTCGCATAACAGTTCCACTTCTGCCCGGTTTAAGATTTCTTTTCTTTGATCTACTAACACAATATATGGTTCAATCAAATGGTTTAGATATTTTCCGCTTCTTAAATATGCTTCCAGTTCATTTAATTTATCTTTATCAAAGGTTTCCACCCCAAAGAAAAGGCGTTCCAATTCCTTTGCCTGTTCCACTTCCAAAATGCTTCTTTTCCGTTTTTCAATCTGTGCCTTCACAAATTCAATTCCGGATTTTGAATAAAGGGTTTCTGCAATGTCATGCTCTAACCGGTTACATTGTTCCATATCATAATTTACAATTTCATCACAGATGGCATCCAAATCCTCTTTTTCTCTCGTTGCAAGGGCTGTATTGATTAAACTTAAGTACGGTTCTTTTACAAAACCAATCGCATCTATTTCTGAAATTTTTTCTTTCTTCATCCATAATACATCAAAAGTCAGATGATCCAGATCCCGTACCAGTTCTTCCATCTCATTCTTTTGTTCTGTATACTGCTCTTTCGGTATTTCCCGTTCCTTTGTATGGGAGAAAAATTCACTTTTCCTCATTACCGTGAACTGTGCGTCTTTTCTGGTAGCCAGGTTATTCTGCACATGTTCCCTTACCAGTTCATATGCCTCATCGCTTCCTGCGAACAAAATATGAATATCCCGATCACCTGTTTCCACCGGCAACTGATAAAGCAGATAATCAATCCAACGTTCAAGTGGTGTATTTACATAATCATTCAGTTTACTTTCCTTGCTCAAAGGTTGATTATTAATTCCCATGGTACACTTAGGAATATTTTCATCATAGGTTATCTGGAACGTAATCATGCCATCGCCCTCTTTCTATTTCTTGTTTTTGTATCAAATATGCATTACTCATCTCTGCCCAGGAATAGCAACATAAATAGTCCCCCTGAAATGCATCAAATGCACCCCTTTTTCCCTCCAAAGCATCATAGTAATCACATTGTATTTTAGTAACATCAATTCCCTTTTTATTATACCCGTCCACGAGTAAATCTTCAATCCCTGCTTTTTTCAAACTTGCTTTCAAAGCCTGATTCACTTTTTTTAAGGATTCTTTTAAATTATTATCATAAGGAATATCTTCCCATAAATAGGCTGCTACCTGTTGATTATTAAGTAAAATTCCTCTTTTATCCACAAGCAGTGCCAACAACTCCTTTGATTTACTCCGGGAAAAACTAAGCCGTTCTCCCTCAACATAAACCTCAAATCCTCCAAAAGTTTTAATACGGATTTTTCCCTCCGTAGGTTTCGGTTTTATCCTATATAACTTATCTACCGTTTCTTCAATATCATTCTTGGTATATGGTTTTAAGAGATACGAAATCCCATTCACCTGGTAGGCATCATAAGCATATCTTTCGTGTGCTGTAATAAATACAACCTTTATCTCTTCATCAATTTCATGTAGACGTCTTGCTAAATCAATCCCTGTCACCCCCGGCATCTGAACATCCAAAAAAGCGCATTCTATCTGATTCTTTTTCACAAATTCCAATGCCATCTCGCCATCATCAAATTCGTAAATTCCCCCAACACTTAACTCTTCTAACTGTTCTACCAGCATTTTTCTGGCAAAAAGCTCATCATCTACAACTATAGTTTTCACTACGCACCTCGTAATCCTTCTCTATGGTATATGGAAAAATAGCACCGGAAATACACTAATTTCCGATGCTTATTCTCATGCATTTTTACCGATAGGTATTTGGAACCCATAATACAGAACTCTTTGAGATTTCACAAGTTCCATATTACCGGTATTCTTCTATCATTTGTTTTATCTCTTTCTCAACTCTTTCTGAAACTTTACGTTTTTCCTGTCTGTCAAGTTGATTCATATAGATAGGTTCTCCAAAAATAACCTTGGCTTTTCCCGAAACAATCTTAAATTTTCCGGTCTGTTCCATTAAAGTATCACTATCGATTACCGCCACCGGAACAATCGGACAGTTCGCCTTCTCTGCAACCTTCAGGGCTCCGGCCCTAAATTCTCCCATCTCCATGTTCGGTTTTTTACTACGGTGTCCTTCAGGAAATACACACATGGACATTCCTTTTTTTATATTTTCCGCTGCAGCATTGATGGACGTTAGTCCGGCCTTGATATCATCACGGTCAAGAAAGACACATCCAATATTACGCATCTGAATATTTAAGAAAGGAATCTTGTCCATTTCTTTCTTCGCAATAAAGCCTAAATCATGCCTGGTAGAGGTATGAATCAGCAGAATATCAAAATTACTTCGATGATTGCTTACAAATAAACATGGTTCATCCGGAATATTCTTTTCGCCGATTACGGTCTTCTTTGCCCCTGCAAAAAACAGAGAGCGCCAAAAAGCCCATCTTACAGAATTGTTAGATATACGAACCTGTAATTCCGGTTTCAGTTTCTTTATCGGCCATATTAAAATATTTGTGAAAAATCCTATAAATACAAACAGGAATAAGTTGGTCATAACCAAAAACGTGTGCATAAAAACACCTCTTATTTATCTGCCATATAATTCAGTTACACTCTTTAATCTATCAGCAAGGAAATCTGATAAATACTCTTTTCTATATCTGAATGCCCAGCAAATTCCACCAGATGTTCCAGGAATGTTCATTCTGGAATTTTCATCCAATGAAAATACATCCTGAATCGGTACAATGGCATATTTTGCAGGGGATGCAAAACAAGCACGAATTAAATCCCAGCTGATATTATTTCCATCTGTATTCAAATAACGACGTACAATATCTTTTGTCTTTTCCGGAGCTGACTTGTACCAGCCAAGTACCGTGTCATTATCATGAGTACCAGGATAACATACACTGTTATATCCATGATAGTGTGGTAGGAAATCGTTTTCTTCTCCGTCAAAAGCAAATTGTAAAATCTTCATACCAGGGAATTCAAACTGGTCACGTAAGTCGATAACATCCTGGGTAATGTCTCCTAAATCTTCTGCAATGATTGGTAATTTACCAAGGGCAGCTTCAATAGCAACGAACAAATCAGGACCCGGACCTTTCTTCCATTCACCATTAATCGCGGTTTCTTCCCCATATGGCACTGCCCAGTAAGTATCAAAACCTCTGAAATGGTCAATTCTTAAGTAATCTGTTACTTCTAACTGAACCTTAAGTCTTTCAATCCACCAAGAGTATCCTTTCTTCTTATGAGTTTCCCATTTATAAAGTGGATTACCCCATAATTGTCCTGTTTCACTGAAATAATCCGGTGGTACACCAGCTACTACCACAGGGAATCCTTCTTTGGTTAACTGGAATAACTCCTTATTCGCCCATACATCAGCACTGTCGATAGAAACGAAAATCGGAATATCTCCAATAATCTTAATGCCTTTATTATTCGCATATTCTTTTAAGCTGAACCATTCTTTAAAGAACATAAACTGGATAAACTGATAATATCCCACTCCATCTTCTAACTGCTTCGTTAAGGCTTTCTTTTGTGTCTTATTTGGATTTGAGAACTCATCGTTCCATTCTAACCAGGAACGTCCATCATGATAATCCTTAGCAGCCATAAACAATGCATAATCTGCAAGCCACTCTGTCTTTTCCACAAAAGCGTTATATTCTGCAGTCAGTTCAGGATTTACATTCGCCTTAAATTTCTCGTAAGCTGCTTTTAATAATTTCGTCTTGAACTGGATCGCAGGACCGTAATCTACTTTCGTATCATCCCATTCCGGCATTCCTAAGAAATCTTCTCCGGTTAATAATCCTAATCCCTCTAAGTGCTTTGGATCAATCACAAGTGGTTGACCAGCAAAAGAGGAGAATGCCTGATAAGGAGAATCTCCAAATCCGGTATGTCCTAAAGGTAATACCTGCCATAATTTCTGTCCGGCTTTTTCCAAAAAGTCGATAAAACGATATGCACCCTCACCTAAATCACCAATACCAAATGGACTTGGGAATGAAGTCGGATGTACTAAAATACCGGATAATCTTTCCGGCAATGGTTTCTTCGTTTCTTCTGCCATGAATTTATTCCTCCGTAAAATTTATTTGTGCAACGGATTCCATCTTCCTAAACCGTCACTCATTTGCAATATAATAATTATACAAAAAATATCTTAAAAATTCAACCTTAATATGCAAGTTTTCCAACATTAACCTTAAACCCGAGTCACTGTTCACTTGAATCGCAACTTGCATAAATTACATCATTTTTTACCTCAAATACTTCATATCATTTATTTTTCTGAACATCTTTGTATCCTTTTTATTTCTGAAATCAAATTTCTTTCATCCACTTTATTTTTCTAAACATCTTTGTGACCTTTTTATCTCTGAAATCATCTCTCTTTCATCCATTTTATACTTCACACCTTTGATTTCCTGATAATCTTCGTGTCCTTTTCCTGCCAGGACAATCACATCCCCTTTTCTTCCGTGCCCAAGGGCATATTTTATGGCTTCTTTCCGGTCCGGAATCCGGATATAGTTACCACCTGTGTTTTTTATTCCTGTAATGATGTCTTCTATAATAGCATCCGGCTCTTCAAATCTAGGATTATCCGAGGTAATAATGGTAACATCGGAGAATCGTCCCGAAACTTCCCCCATTTCAAACCTGCGGTTTTTATCCCTGTTTCCTCCACATCCAAACAAAGTAACAATCCTTTCCGGCTCATACTCCCTAAGGCTTTTTAGCAGATGTTCCAGACTCATGGCATTATGGGCATAATCGATAATAAGGGAAAACTCAGAAGATACCTCTATCATTTCTCCCCTGCCCTTTACCCGTACCTTAGACATGGCATCTTCTATCTGATTTAAATTCTTCACAAAGGGAAGACAGACTGAAATGGCGGCAAGGGAATTATATACATTAAATCTCCCCGGAATTTCCATTTTCACATTCATGTCGCTCCTGCCAGATAAATGATAAGAAAGCCCAAGAATTCCCGGTTTTTGGAACAATTGAATCTTATCCGCATATAAATCCGCTTTCTTTTCCATTCCAAAGGTTTCTATCCTGCATTTTGCATTTTTCATCATCTCACCTGCATAGGGATCATCCACATTAAAAATTCCGGTCTTACAATGTTGAAACAACACCGACTTCCAATACATATAATCCTGAAAATCCTTATGCTCATTGACCCCAATGTGATCTTTGGAAAGATTGGTAAAAATACCATAATCAAATTCAATTCCTGTTACCCGGTCCATCATGAGTCCCTGGGAAGATACCTCCATTACCACTGCCTTACATCCCGCTTTTACCATCTCGGCAAAAGACTCCTGTATCACATAAGCATCCGGAGTGGTGTTGGTTGCTGGAATCCGCACCTCACCGATTCTGGTTTCAATGGTGCCTATTAATCCGGTTTTGATGCCGGCTGATTCTAAAATCGTCTGAATCATATAGGTGGTGGTGGTTTTTCCCTTTGTACCGGTTACTCCGATGGTAATCAGCTTTTTTGCAGGATCATCAAAAAAAGCAGCCGCCAGAAGGGCTAAGGCTTTTCTGGAGTTTTGAACCTGTATCACACAGACTTCCTTCGGTATCTCCTCTTTTACTTCCGCCTTTAATTCCTCTTCTATTACAATGGCTGCTGCTCCCTTATTTACGACTTCAGGGATAAAATGATGACCATTTGTACTGGTACCCTTAATACAGACAAACAAGTCCCCTGTACTGACAGTTCTGAAATCGTGAACCAAATGATTTATCTCTTGTTCCACCCGGCCATTTACAACCCTAAAATCTATCTTTTGCAATAATCTTAGAAGTTTCATGCCAGCTGTTACCAACCTTTCGATATATACGTCTGTTTTTAACAGTATAATTCACCTACACAGACCGTTTTCGCCGGTCCTGTCATAAACACAGTATTCTTTTCTTCATCATATTCAATGAATAGGTCTCCACCTACCAAATGAACCGTAACTTTATTTTCCGTAAGTCCATTTAATACACATGCCACTACACTGGCACAGGCACCGGTCCCACATGCCCAGGTTTCTCCGGAACCACGTTCCCATACACGCATATTAATAGTATTTTTGTCAATGACTTGAATAAATTCGGTATTCACTCTGTCCGGAACGGCAGCGTGTGTTTCAAAAGAAGGACCGATTTTTTCGATTTCCAGATTTTTTGTATCTTCCACAAAAGTGATACAATGAGGATTCCCCATAGAAACACAGGTAACCATGTAATCTTTTCCATCTACCTTTAATGGCTGGTTCACCATCTGTTCCCCATCATAAACTACCGGAATCAAGGAAGGCTTCAAAATCGGCGCTCCCATGTCTACTCTTACAGAATCCACTTTGCCATCTTTCACATTTAATGCCAGGATTTTGATTCCTGCTTTTGTTTCCACGGTAATATTGGTTTTCTCTGTCAGACCAAAATCATAAACATATTTTCCAACGCAACGGATGCCATTTCCACACATCGCTCCTTCTGAACCGTCTTCGTTGTACATCTCCATTTTAAAATCTGCAATTTCCGAAGGGCAGATTAAAATCATACCATCAGAACCAATTCCAAAATGCTCATCACTGACGAATTTCGCCATTTCGGCCTTATCTAAAATTTCTTCTTCAAAACAATTCACATAAATATAATCATTTCCACAACCTTGCATCTTAGTAAATTTCATATTCATCCTCCAAATTATCCTATACCTTTCATGACTCATCTTTTATCCCTAACACTGAGTCAGGTGATTGCGAAACTATAATATTTTATATGAAAGTGATGTAAAAGAAATAAAACACCGCAGGCACGCTTTCGCTGCGTTCAGCTCGTAGCGGTACTAAATTCGCGACAAGTCGCTCATTAAGTACCGACGGCTGAACAAGCACCTGCTTATGTATTTCTTTCTTTTTCATCACTCAACATACGTTTTTGAGAGTTTCGCAATTACCTCAGTAATTCACAACTCATCCGTTCTATTATAATATATGATACCAATGAAAAAATGTGTCTAAAGTGGCAGTCTGCCATCTCTCGTTATACATACCCAGTAATAAACTCCGTCCTTTTCATAGCAGGCAAATCCAACTTCACTGCAGGCCATGAGGTTATAATATTCTATTCCAATGTCTTTTAACCAGGCATCGATGGCTTCCTGACTACTTACATTACTACTTTTATAACATAAAATTCCCTGCTCCGGCTGTTCCACCACGGTACCCTTTGCGTACCGCATTGCTATGGTTCTGGCACTTTGTTTTAAATCATTTGTTTCCTTTAATGCCTGTTCTGCATAAGTCTGCTCTGACTTCTTTTTCTTCAGATATTCCACTGCCTTTTCTTCTTCCAGAGTTTGAAATACTACTTTTTCACTAGTGATTACACCGTTTTCATCAAAAACGTATTCTGTATCCTCCACCACTGTAACTGTATTTTTTATCATGCTTCCATCGGCGTTAAAATAATATTTCTTGCCCTCAATGACCTGCAATCCTGTGACCATGTCCCCATCGGGATTTAAATAATATGTTTTTCCTGACAGGGTTATAAAACCTGTGGCCATATCTCCATTTGGATTTAAGTAATACCATTTTCCTCCGTACCATAACCAGCCCGTGGCCATATCTCCATTTGGATTTAAGTAATACCATTTATCCTTGTACCATAGCCAGCCGGTTTTCATAGCTCCACTGCCGGTTAAATAATACCAGGTTCCTCTATCCATCACCCAGCCCGTAGCCATGTCCCCATTTGGATTCAGGTAATACCAGTTATTTGCATCCTTTAACCAGCCGGTCTGCATAATTCCTTTTGTATTCATGTAATACCAGGTACCCTTCACATTCTGCCATCCTGTGGTCATTACTCCCTTTTGATTATAATAATACCATTTACCATTTCGTTTTATCCATCCGGTGGCTGCCAGGGCAACACTTCCTTGCGCCAGTAACATGGTAGTTATCACACCCAGAGAAAACCATTTTTTTAATTTCCCATGCCTTCTCATTCTTCACTATCGTCCTTTCTTATGTCCATTTTTTCGGACCCTTCTTCTCATCATTTCAATTCCAGAGGGTATATTTTCCTTCTTCTTGTGTCCATTCTTGAGGACTCCTTCTTCTTATGGTGTCCATTCCAAAGGGTATATTTTCCTTCTTATGGTGTCCTTTTTATGGGGTATCTTTGATCCGTTTCTTTCTTCCAAGCCTTCCTTTTACTTAGCTTGTATTTTTTTGATGACGCCTTCTTCCTGATTAATAATGTGTTTTTTCATGGTATTCACTGCATTTTGAACATCTTTCTTCAAAATGTAGTCCACAATCATACGATGTTCTTCTTCTAAAACAGGATGTAACTTATCGTCTTTTATGTACTGTACCCGGTAACGGTATACTTGCTCTCGTAAATTACTTGCAATCTGCATCAGCCTATGATTCTGGGTTGCCTCAAAGATTACATCATGAAATGCAATGTCCGAATCCACAATGTTCTGAAAATCCTGTTTCTCAACTGCCTGTTTAAAATCCTCCAAAGCCAGTTTTAACTTTTCTTCGCCCTCCCCGGTAATGCGTTCGCAAGCCAGTTTTACTGCCAGTTCCTCTAGATTACAACGGACTTCCAAGGAATCTCTTAAATCTTTCTCTGTAATCTGGGCAACTTCTGCGCCTTTTCTTGGAATCATTACCACCAGACCTTCTAATTCCAGTTTCCTTATGGCCTCTCTTACCGGGGTTCTGCTTACCCCAAGCCGTTCTGCAAGGGCAATCTCCATCAAACGTTCTCCCGGAGCAAATTCTCCCGTGATAATGGCTTGTCTTAAAGTGTTGAATACCACATCCCGAAGTGGCAAATATTCATTAGAATTAAACTTTAACTGATTTAGCATTCCTTTCCATCTCCGTTCTACAATATCTTCCTGCTAACATGGATGACTCATAATTACAAAATCTATCTCCCCATCTTTTTCAAGAATTTCCTGTGCTTTCTGAGCCTTTTTTAAATCCCCAAAAACACCAAAAACGGTAGGACCGCTGCCTGTCATCAACGCATTCAATGCTCCGCAGTTTAACATAGTTTCTTTGATTTCTTTTACTTTCGGGTAATATTTCATGGTAACTTCTTCCAAAACATTTCCCATAGCCTCAGCGGTTTCTTGCAAATCTTCCTTTTCTACCGCTTTTGAAAGTGCCTCCATATCCGGGTGTTTTTCAATGGCTGCTACATCCAAATGCTCAAAAATAAATTTCGTAGAAACTGAAACCGCCGGTTTTGCAAGTACAATATGACAAGAAGGAAAAGGTGTCAATGTTGTAAGTTTTTCTCCAATCCCTTTCGCCCTTGCAGTTCCTTTCTTAATACAATATGGAACATCTGCCCCATATTTTACCCCTCTTTCCATGAGTTCTTCCTTCGATAACCCTAAATCAAATAACAAATTCATGGCCTCTAAGGTAACGGCACAATCTGCACTTCCTCCTGCCATACCTGCTGCCATGGGGATATTTTTTACCAGATGTGCTTTTATTCCACTTTTTATCTGAAATTCCTCTTTCATACCTGCAATGGCCTGATACACTAAATTATCTTCCCCTGTAGATAGTTCTGCTTTATTCGTAGTTAATATAATTTCGTCTTCTTCTAATACCTCGAATCCTATGGTATCTGCCAAGGTTACAGTCTGCATCACCATATCCAGTTCATGATATCCATTTTCCAGCTTTCTTATGACATCCAGACCTAAGTTAATCTTTCCATAGGCTGTCATTTCTATCGTTTTCATATGAGTCCTCACTTTCTTCTCTTACATACACTATATAGGTAATTGCGCAACGATTATTTTGTTACAATTCGATGAACCGTAACACAAAATTCTATACGAGAGTGATCCTTGTATATGGTATATTGTATACAAACATTATACTATAAGTAAAATATGATGTAAAGAAAAAGAAAAAAGAGCCGTACAAATGGAATCCGGCTATGAAAGCCTCCTACTCATACGACTCTTATGTATGAACAACGCTTTAAAACAGGGTCAAAAAGTGATGTTTTTCATACTCCTTATTCTTCTGTTTCTGTTTGTTCTTCTCCTGCAATCCATTCATCGATGCCCTTCATTACTGCATCATAAGTCTGCTTTGAAATTTCAGGAAGTTCTCCTCCCCATAACTTTTCTGCCTGTTCAAATCCCTTCTGAATGGCTGCTCTCATTTCTTCTGCTTTCGCTGGGTCTCCACCGGTCAAGGCTTTTGCAAAGGAAAGCATACGTTCGCTGGTTTGTTTCACTCCCCAGTATCCATCTTCTGAAATATCTTCCTGGGCTTGTTTTCTGGTGGCTTCGTCTACTTCAAAGTTACCTTCTCTGATCTTATTCCAGAATTCTTCTTCTGACATATCTGCAATGGAGAATGCAGAAGATTGCTTCGTAATCAACTGTTCTACCAAAGACTTTAATTGAGAGAGTCTGGCATCTGCATCTGCCTTCAACTTCTGAATCAATTCTGTATCCGGCTCTTTGGTATAAGTCTTCTTCACAGAATCTGTTTCCCGGGTTGTTTTCTCGTAAACTACCGCAGTGTCTTTATTGGTAGTTTCTTCTTTTACAACTTCCTTCTTTTCCTCCTGCTTATTGGTAGCAGCATAAGCAGTTTGACCTACATAAGTAATTGAATTAATATCCATATCACATACCTCCTTGTATATATTAAATCTAGGTGATTGCAAAACTATAATACATTTATTTGTATGTAATTCAAAAGAATCATTTATTTCTTTTGAATCACGTAATATATATTTTTTCATCGTTTCGCAATTACCTATATATGGAACCTCTACTATGGAATCCACACTCCATCTTGTCCTACGATATATCCGTCTATCACTGTATTTACAGCAATACTGCCGTCCTCACAACAATAATACCATTTTCCCTCTATATAATTCCATCCATCAGACAACCGTTTCCAAGGGTTATCCTGATGAGGATCGGTTGGGTCCCAATGTGAGAAAATGCCTTTCGTTGGAATTTTTATGTAATTTGGTACGCCAAAGGGACCGGGCATATCATTTTCATATATCTGCACAATGGTACTTAAAGGACAATGATCAAAAATCCACTTTGCGTCTCCCACCTGAAGTCGCACACACCCTGCTGAGGTTATCTCCCCAAGCCGGTTAAAATAATCTGCTCTTAAATCATTCTCATTGGTCGTACCATATGGGACGGAGTGAAACAGGAAGCCTCGTACGATTCTTGTGGAATATTGTCCCTGTACATTTCCAATTA
The DNA here is from genome assembly GCA_045124495.1 of Lachnospiraceae bacterium. Classification (GTDB taxonomy): domain Bacteria; phylum Bacillota; class Clostridia; order Lachnospirales; family Lachnospiraceae; genus RGIG1668. The sequence goes on along the minus strand of JBGVLX010000072.1, from coordinate 5,969 downwards.
AATTTCTCCAACGATATTTCACTATCGTATTAAAGGTTCCTATGGGTGTGCTATTTCCCGGAGAACAAATCATGGATTTTATAGGAACCGTATAATATCCATTTTCATCTAAAGCGTATACGGTAACCACACATGCCTTTTTATTCACCCGGATATAATATGGGGAACCGTTAGAGGCAATATACTTACTATCTACCATCCATTCTCCATTAGAATCCAGTACACGTCCTTGTACCACGGTACTTTTAAGCATGGCACCACCGGAATTCAGATAATACCATTTTCCATCTACCTGCTGCCAGTCCGTTAACATCTTTCCACTGGTATTTAGGTAGTACCAATTTCCTCCTACCTTCTTCCAGCCTGTCGCCATTTTTCCGCCAGTTTCCAGGTAATACCAGTTTCCTCCTGCCTTCTTCCAGCCTGTCGCCATTTCTCCGCCAGGCTCAAAGTAATACCAGTTTCCTTCTATCTTCTTCCAGCCTGTCGCCATTTCTCCGCCGGGTTCAAAGTAATACCAGTTTCTTTCCACCTTCTTCCAGCCTGTCGCCATTTTTCCGCCGGGTTCAAAGTAATACCAGTTTCCTTCTACCTTCTTCCAGTCGGTTACCATTTCTCCATCTTCAAAATAGTACTTCGAATCATCCTTTTGAATCCAGCCCTCAATCCTCTCTTCCTCCTCGGTTGAGGTTTCCTCCGAGGAATTCTCCCCAGTGGAAGGTTCTTCCGTTGTAGTTTCTTCGGTGGAAGATTCTTCTGCTGTATTTTCTTCGGTGGAAGATTCTTCTATTGTATTTTCTTCGGCAGAAAATTCTTGTGTTGTATTTTCTTCGATTAAAATCTCTTTCGTTAGAATTCCAGCATTCTGATTGTGGTTTCCCTGTAAACACCCTGCTGCTAATAACCCAAAAATAATAAGACCTTTATAAGACATCTCTACCTCCCTTATTGTCTTTCTGAAGCAGATAATCGTACCGCTACGAGCCGAACGCAGCGAAATCGTGCCTGCATTGTTTTGGTTCCTTTGAATCACTTTCAAAGAAAATATTATAGTTTCGCAATTACTTAATATTTTTAAATATATCGGCATTTCGTGACCAAAGTTTAATACAAATCAGTCAATTTTTACGACATAATTCACGCCACTCATTCCGCACCCGAAGCCAATAAGCTTTTAGCACAATCCATAATATTTCATGGCATTTAAGATTCCATCCTCAAGTACCCCTGTAGTTACATATTCTACCTGTTTTTTCAATTCTTCACTACTCTCACCCATGGCAATGGAATGTGGCACATAGGAAAGCATCGGCAAATCATTGTTGCTGTCCCCAAAGGCATAACAGTCTTCTATGCCCACCTTGAAATAGTCGCATAAAAACTGAATTCCTGTGGCTTTGGAATATCCTTTTGGTACAATTTCATAAAATCCTTCCCCACGATGAATATAATCAAAATCCTTTGTGATATATTCTTTGAAGGTTTCTAAATCACTTTCTTCATCATACCAGCCGGCAAATTTATCAAAGATAAAATCATCATCCCCTACACTGGTAAAAGGAACTTTTCGCACCTGTTCAAAATAATTCTTAAGTTCCAGCAAATCCCCCGTAATGGGCAAAGTTCTGTCAATACCGGTAGTTGCCGCCCCTTCATATAAATTACACACCTTGCATTTTCTCGATACCAGGGCAATTTCATCACAGGTTTCTTTGGAAAGGGTTTTATGTAGCAACACTTCATCCCGAAAACGAATGTAGGTCCCACATCCACACACGTATCCATCAAATCCGGCCTCCTGTATAAATCCATCGATATTTCCAAACACCCGGCCGGTGTTGATAAAGGTCATATTTCCCTTTTCTTTTGTCAAACGGATGGCTTCTTTCGCACTGTCCGGAAAAATTCTTTCCGGGCTATCAGTAATTAAGGTTCCATCTATATCAAAAAATAGTAGTTTCATGCTTTTCTCTTCGCTCCTACGTCAAAAATAGTAGTTTCATGCTCTTTCGCATTCCTTCTTCAAAAATAGTAGTTTCTCACTTTTCAGCGTTTCTTCTTCAAAAATAGTCGTCTCCTATTTTTCAGCATTTCTTCTTCAAAAATAGTAGTTTCCCACTTTTCAGCGTTCCTTCTTCAAAAATAGTCGTTTCCTACTTTTCATTATTTTCATTTATTTCTCATACCTGCTTAATGCCAAGTCTAGCAATATTTCCTTTTGATTGTTTTCCGGATGACTGATTACTTCCTCTAATAATTCCTTTAACAGTTCACCCATCTCTTTTCCGGGCTTTATCCCTGCTGCAATCAGATCCGCTCCTGAAACTGCCAGATCTTTTAAGGAAAAGCATTCTTCCTCCTGCATGACTTCATCGAACACAAGCCTTACCTGTTTTAAATATTCATCCTTTTCTTCCCAGGTTTGCGGTGCCTGCCCTAGGGAGTCTGCTTTATTTAATTTCAATAACTGTGAAAATAGTTCCGGTCCTATTTTATTTAACTTTCTTTTCAGGGCAGATTTACGAATCGGTAACTGAAACCAGTCATCATGATGCCGGACCAAAGTACAGACGTCATGTAACGTATGATTGTCCAGTTTCATTCTCTTTATGACCTCTGCTGCCATCTTTTCCCCCTGCACTTCATGTCCATAAAAATGATCCACTCCTTTTTCATCCTGAGTTCTGCATTTAGGCTTTGCCACATCATGTAATAAGGCCGCCCACCTTAAAACCGGTTCCGGCTCAATGTTTTTGACTACTTCCATGGTGTGCAGTCCCACATTATAGCAGTGATATGGATGATTCTGTGGAGTTTTTATCATGGCATCAAATTCCGGTAATACCACCTTGGTAATTCCAAGTTCATATCCTGTCAGCAATTTCTCCGGATGTCCGGATACTAATAGTTTGGTAAGTTCTACCTGTATTCTTTCTGCACTGATATCTTCTAAGAAAACACATTTCTCCCTCATGGCTTCTTTTGTTTTTTCTTCCAATTCAAAATTTAACTGAGCGCTGAAACGAAGTGCCCTTAAAATCCGTAATGCATCCTCATCAAAACGGTCCTTCGCCTCCCCTACACAACGTAAAATACCATGTTCTAAATCTTCTTTTCCACCAAATAAATCCACCAGGCCTTCTGTCTCATTATACGCCATGGCATTGATGGTAAAATCCCTTCGTTTCAAATCGTCCTTTAAAGAAGAAGTAAAGGTCACTCCCATAGGTCTTCTGTGATCCTTGTACTCGCCATCTTCACGGTAAGTCGTAACCTCATAACCTACTTTATCCATCATTACCGTAACGGTTCCATGTTCGATTCCTGTATCGATGGTTCTTGAAAATAAAGCTTTTACCTGCTCCGGCTTTGCGGAGGTGGTAATATCCCAATCCTTTGGCTCTTTCTTTAAAAGACTGTCCCTTACACAGCCGCCTACCACATATGCCTCAAATCCAGCCTGCTCCAGGACATTTATTATTTTTACTGCTTGTTCCGGTATATTAATTTTCATTCTATTTACACTTCCTTTAAACGTTCCTTCGCCAGGTCGTAACATCCACATTTTTCATAATACAACCTTGCATTTTTCTTATCCCCCAAACATTCATAAATCACTCCGATGTTATAAAATGCCTTATAAGAATTGGCTCCCACAACACATACTCTTTCATTTTTCGTAGCCAACAAAAATTCCTTCACCGCGTCCTCAAACATGGCATTCTGCATATAAATCAGCCCTGCCAGGAAATGATAATCTGCGGTACGGGCAAACGCATCATAAGTAACCTGTAAAAGGGAATATGCCATTTCATACTGTTTTGTATTCACCAGAGAATAACCATAGGATTCCACCAAATCCTGAACATAATCCAAGGATTCGTCTACATCAAATTCCAGCGCTTTCCCAAAATATTTACAGGCATTCTCATAATCCTTCCCCATGTAATAGCCTTTTCCTATCTGGAACCAGATATAAACATCTTCCGGATTTTTTTCCAATTCTGCTTCTAATAAATCAATGTTTCGCTTAATCTTCCTTGCCTTTTCCTCGTCAGTTCCAATGTATCCTGTATGTATAAAAGAAATAGTGGTATGATAGTATTCCCTTTTTGGAAACTCCTTTGAACGTGGAACTACCTGCTCATGAATGGCACCTTCGTAATGATAATATTTCTTGGAAAAAACACGGGGCTCATCGCAAATAGTATAATCTTTTCCATCATCACTTAGCAGATTCTCTTTCCGGATACAGCCTAGTCCCTTGGGATGTTCCTTCATACGGGTTTCAAAAGTTTTCTTATCCCATTCTTTTAAGGTTTCATCCGAATCTGCCATGATAACATATTCACTTTCCACCTTGCTGATGGCAAAATTTCTGGCTGCAGAAAAGTCATTTACCCATTCAAAATCATAAAGGTACGGCGTATATTTCTTCACCATTTCCCGGGTTCCATCGGTAGAACCGGTATCCACCACCACGATGTCATATCCGGTATCCTGAAATGATTTCAGGCACCTTTCCAGTTTTTCTTTTTCGTTCTTTGTAATAATACAGATGGATACCAGGCTTGGCTGTTTCTTAGTCTCTATTTTTAATTCTTTTTCGCTCATTTGATTCCCCACGCTTTTCTCTCTTTCTTTTTGTAACTTAACCGATACTTCATTATCGCATATCAGCACAAAAAAGCAATACACAAAATTTAATTTAAAAGGTTCTAATTTAAACCTCATGGTTCACGACTTCGTCCATAGAAAAAAAGAACCAATCGAACAAAATATTGTTCTAATCAGTTCTAATCCTTTATTTATCACGAAATAAATTTTATGATTCTATTTTATTCTGTTTTGCTATCCTTTTCTTCTTTTAATCTTTATAGCAAAGCATTTATTGACTTTCATATCAATTCTATTGTTTCATTTTCCCTTGAAGAATCAACCTTTGTTTTACTTTAACACTTATCACCTCTTGATTCTTCACATAAATATCATCTTCTTTTTTTGGTTTTCTTGCTAGGTTTCTTAATTCTATTGCACTATACATACTTCCTCCATAGTAAAAAGAAAAGGCCCTGTAGTTACCAGAGCCTTTTCGTACAACTAATTTAATTCTGCTCATATTTAAACTCTCCGCAGCAGAGAAATCAGGAGTTGTGCCCGATTATAATATGTGCATTCCTACACTATATATACAAAAAAATCACAAAAAGCAAACTACCTTTACTATAACCATTATACCAAACGTAACAACTCTTTGTATTATTATAGTATGACAAAAAACCAATTTTGTCAATATTTTTTTTAATATCTATCATTCTTTCCCCTACCTATGACAGTTGATATACAACTCAGGATTTTTTGTCAATCAAATATAAAAACCTTCATACAAAAATTGAAAATTTAAAATCGAATACATAATCAAAAAAAATCTATAAACTTGTTGAATTATCTATCCCATTTCCGTCCCTAAATATTGTACATTATAACTCTTAAATTTATATCATTTACCAATCAACACCTTCTTACCCTCGAAGGCAAATCCATATTTGTGAATCTTCTCCTTTGAAATTCCTTTTTCCAATAAAGAAACCTCATACTTCTTTTCTTCAATCTGCTCCAAAGCCTGTTTTACTGTATCTTCCAAAGTTTTCTCTTCCGTCGGATCCAGTACCTTAAACTCCAGTATGATGGCATCGTCCTCATTCGGTTTCTTCGGCTCTAACACCACATCATATCTTCCGAAACCGCTTTCCCGGTTTGAAGTTATAATATACCGATTTGCAAGCTCCACCAATAATCCCAGCACGAATCCATGATAAAATCGCCCTGGTTCTTCCTCTGAGGGTTTCTTACCTACATCAAAATAACTAAAAGTCCTTAATGCCACACGATTCATATAGGCATTCATCTCTTTTAAATTTCCATCTAATAAGGCCTTTACGAAATCATTATAATCAGAGCCTGCCTTC
>JBGVLX010000071.1:0-38251 GCA_045124495.1 Lachnospiraceae bacterium | reverse complement strand
GACACCACCCTTCTGGAAAATGGAAGATATTTATTACGTCTTACAGTAGTAGACAACGGTGGAAACCGCATCCGTGTGGAACGTGCCATTAACGTTACCGGAAACTTAAAAGTCGGAAATCTTTCCTTAAGTTTTACCGATATCAATGCCAATGTTTCCGGAGTGCCATTAACCGTAATTCGAAGTTACGACAGCAGAAACAAAACCAGCGGGGACTTCGGAACCGGATGGAGACTGGGATTACAGAGTGTACGATTAACGGAAGCCAATGACATTACCACGGGATATGAGATGGTACAGCAGGGCATTAAATTCAGTACCACTTACCAGATTTATCAGACCATCTGCCATGACGTTACCATAACCTATGGGGATGGAACCAGTGACCGGTTCGCCTTAAAACTTTCGCCGTGGTATTCATACATCAATTTTTGTGCATGATATAGAAATAATGTTTATTGATGAAGATTCCAAAGGAACATATACTTCTAGTGATGTTTATAATAATGTTGTATATGAAGGTAATTTGCGAGATATGAGCCATGAAGAAATGTTAAAGATGTTTTCTGATATTATTTTATGCTTTTGTGATGTAGAAGATATATCAGTATTTCAATCGGATGTTCCAGAGAATACCTATAAAAAATATAATTATTACGAACCTCATAGATTTGTTATTGAGGTGAAAAACAGTCATGGAATACAGAAAGAAAGTGTATATGAGAATATAACTATCAATCATTGACTAATACAAAAGTAGAATAGATACTAGCGAATTTTTTGCTATTTGGGTGCACTTAAGGACATTCAAAACCAAAACCTAATATTTAGTTCCAATACGCTGATATTAACGCACTTCTTTCAAAACAAATTTTTGTTGCGAAAGGAGTGCACTTTTTATGCGTGTAAGAAAAGTAAACTCAAATGACAATAAAATACATGATTCAGTTCAAGTAAAATTGAAAACGGCTGGTAACACTTCAGTTGTCCAATTTACGGCTAGAAATAATAAAACGAGTTCTGTTTAACTGCAGGGAAGTAGTGAATGCATTTGAACAGTTTTTGTTGATTTATTCTGCGGTAGCATTGCCATGCTGTGTTACTTACCTTGGGATGTAAAGGTTGTAGTTAATGATATCAATGGAAATCTTACAAACCTGTATATGGTAATTCGAGACAGACCATCTGATTTTGTAAGTGAGGTTATGATCAATGATGGCATAACCAGAAGAAAATAGGTAGAGAAAATAGCGGATATGTGGTAGAATTTATAAAGAGGAATGAATTAATGTTAAGAAGTATATTTGTTTTAAATAACAAAAATTGTTTTAGATAATTATAGGAGTACAGGTTATTAATAATTTTTAATAATCAATGCGGGAGGTAGTTATGACAAAAACAGTTGCGATTGGAATTCAAAATTTCGAGAAGTTAATTAGAGAAAATTATTTTTATATAGATAAGACCATGTTTATTAAGGAATGGTGGGAAAGAGGTGATAATACAACATTAATTACCCGTCCACGTCGTTTTGGAAAGACACTTAACATGAGCATGGTAGAGCGTTTTTTTTCAATGGATTATGCGGACAAGGGAGATGTATTTGAAGGTCTATATATATGGGAGGATGAGAAGTATAGGAGGCTTCAAGGAACCTATCCGGTGATTAGTTTGTCATTTGCACGTATAAAGGACAGTAACTATAAAAGTACCATAGATAAGATATGTGAAATTATCCAAAATCTTTATTCAAAGTATAGTTATGTGCGTGAATGTGACGCTCTTAGCATTTCAGATAAGGCATTTTTTGATAGAATTGTGACAAGCTGCTATAGTGAATCAGATATGACATCGTCATTGTACCAGCTATCAAGATTTTTGAATCTGTACCATAAAAAGAATGTTATTATTTTACTTGATGAATATGATACTCCTATGCATGAGTCATATGTGAATGGTTATTGGGATGAGTTGGTTTCATTCACAAGAAGTTTGTTTAATTCTACATTTAAGACAAACCCTTATTTGGAAAGAGCACTTATGACAGGCATAATAAGAGTGAGCAAGGAGTCTATATTTTCAGACTTAAATCATTTAAAGGTTATCACAACTACATCTAATGAATACGCAACTTCTTTTGGATTTACTGAAAGAGAAGTATTTGATGCAGTTGATATGTTTGGATATACAGAGAAAAAAGGTGATGTAAAAAACTGGTATGATGGTTTTGTGTTTGGAAAACATAAGGATATCTATAATCCATGGTCAATACTTAATTTTCTAGATACAGGGGAGATAACAACCTATTGGGCAAATACCAGTGCTAATGGTCTTGTAACAAAGCTATTGAGGGAAGGAAATAGAAATTTAAAAGAGCAGTTCGAGAGGCTTATGGCAGGAGATGTGTTGCATACGACTATAGATGAACAGATTGTATATAATCAGTTAAATGGAAGTGAAAAGGCTATATGGAGTCTGCTTTTGGCAAGTGGTTATTTGAAAGTTCTTTCTGTAGGACAAAGGGCAGATATGTATGATGTAAGAGAACCGAAATACGAGCTGGCATTGACCAATATGGAGGTCAGAGTCATGTTTAACAATATGGTTCGTTCCTGGTTTCGGGATTCCGGAGCAGATTACAACGATTTCATAAAAGCTTTATTACTGGACGATATTGATGCTATGAACGAATATATGTATCGAGTAGTAAGAGATATTTTTAGTTATTTTGATGCTGGAAAAAGAACATCGGATGAGGAGCCGGAGAGATTTTATCATGGTTTTGTGTTAGGATTGTTAGTAGAGTTGCAGGGAGAATATATCATTACTTCTAATAGGGAAAGTGGTTTTGGCAGATATGATGTTATGATTGAACCAAAGGATAAAAGTAAGGATGCCATCATATTAGAATTTAAAGTGCTGAATCATAGACGGGAAAATAGTCTGGAGGAGACAGTAACTGCTGCCCTTAAGCAGATAGAAGATAAGCAGTATGCAGCACTGTTAGAGACAAGAGGAATTGCTAAGGACCATATCCGTAAATATGGTATTGCTTTTCAGGGAAAAAAGGTGCTTATAGGTTAAAGGACCTGGAATGTTTATAAAGGAAGAAAGGATAGAATACATTTATTATTTTTTATTAGGATATTGTTCGGCAAATAATGAATATTTAGAGGATGATATTAATGGAAAGTTTTGTTGTTGGTTTTTAAGATGGCTATGGTCATGGATTGAAGATAATGTTGATGCTGAATATATTCCTCAAGCAGCATATTGGTATGAGGACATTTACTTCATATCTAACAATTCCCAAATGATAGAAAATCCATATTGCACAGCCATACGAAATACAACAGCAGTATAAGCACATTCCTGAGAATGAATAGCATCAATTAATTCATTCATAACCTTGCGTTGCTCTAATGTTAAGTCAAGATTTTTATATTTATCAAACAGTTCTTTTTGATGTTTGCTGGCTTTGAGATAGTCCTTATCTTTCATTAGATTGTCAGATACATTGTTGTATTCGCGTTCCTCGAGATGGTATTGTATCAATTTGAAAAAATTCATGTCAGTCATTGCGATACCTCCATTGATAACACACAATACTCGAAGGGGTAATTTAAATCAAGAAGGAGTATTTGTGTTTTCTATATAGTATACACAATCTTTCGAAGTTTACTCAAATTATCGTAAAACTGCCAAAGTGTATTATAATCCATAATGAATGTAATATTCAATGTCAAGGGGCTGTCGCACTAAGAAAAAATTTGCAGGATATGGTGGAATTTATTATAAAACATCCATATCCTGTAGAAACTTTTCTAAATGCGACAGCCCCCTTGACACTTATAAAAATGTAAGTGAATCTGCCTACAAGCGAATATCGATAAACAAAAACATATTTATTCTTTCGATGTTCCAAGTTCTTTGAACGCATCTAAAGTTAATATCATATTAACTCCAAAAGGATTAATTACGAATCCGGCAGCATTTTTAATGTTCATATTTTTTAATACTTCATATGGGTAAATGGCTGTAGTATATTTACCAATGTCTAATGTACCAGAGTTGTACTCATTAATATCTGTATACAATGGTATATAGTTTCCCATATCTTCCTGGGTTAATACAGGGAACTGTACATTTGTGCCTTTTGGTAAAGTGGTATTGCCTGCCGCCTGTTCTAATACTTCTTTATCAACAATCACAGGAAGTAAGAATTTTGCAGTTTTAATAATCTGGCATATCTTAGCTTCTGTTATTTTAATATAGCGAGGGTCGATTTTTCTTTTTTGTGATTGGTCATATAACTGGCAGTAGTTTAAAAGATAATACTGTAGTTCCGGATTAATGACAGGAGCAGTAGCGCCTTCTTTTGTAACTGGTTCCGGATCCGGAATAAAGTCAGTCTTTTTTAACTGGATATTAATTTCACCATTATCAAGGATAATAAGTGAAACACCAATACGATAAAGGTTCGCACAAAAAAGAACAAAATCTTCCGTATCCATGGCCTTTACAGTAAGAGAAATTCCCTCGTTTTCTTCCATATGCTTTACACAATTATTGGCAAAACCTTCCTCGGAAAAAATCCAGGCTCCGTGCTGGCTTACGAATGGATGGTTGGTAGCTGTGGAATATACTGTGTAAATAACGTCTGTATTTTTAACGATGGAAACGATGTTATTGTAAAACATTTTTTCTCTGGCTTCGAAATAAGCATATTCCTTATCTGTTTCCTTATGTTTTCCTTTACAATGTACTGTAGTGAAATGAGCAAATAGTAATTCCTGAATATTACATTTCGATAATTCTTCCGGATTAATATCAAATACCATCTGACTGATTTCTTTTCTTCGTTCTTCGGATAATCTTCCTTTTTCAATGTTTTCCATAATAAAATATTATACTCCTTAATTTTCGTCTAGTATTTCTTCGTAATTATCCACGACTTCTTCTAAAATAAATGGAAGAGCAACGATTTCACAACCATAATGAGTACGGCCATCTTCTAAAAGCATACTGCGAATAATTTTGATTACAACTTTAATGATGTTTTCTTCATTACCTAAATTTAAGGTTGCGTTAAAGTAATAACCTAAAGGTAAGGTGTCAGGACACACAAAACCGATTCCGGATTTGGATACATCCACAACTTCGATTTGTGAGCTGACTGGTTTATCTAAATCCTCCTGGTTATATAAGTGAGAAACACTTAACTCGAGATGAATTGGTAAACGTTTATATTTTCTTTTGTCAATTCCCATAGTAGAACCTCCCAATAAAGTTTATCCTACATATTATAACTTATTTCTATGGAATGTGCAAAGAAAAAATACAAAAAAGAGAAAAGAAGTATAAAAAAAAGAAAAAATTGAAAAAAAAATGAACTTGCTATTGTGTAAATGCTATGTTAGGTGTTAAAATAGATAATTGCGAGAGGCATGTCTTTCGCTATATTGTTTTACATAAAGATAATCTGAAGAGATGATTTGCTTCGGTCTAATCTAAGAAGATAGGAGAATGAAAAATGGAAAAGAAGGAATTACTTTATGAAGGAAAAGCTAAGAAGGTATTTACCACAGACCGGGAGGACGCATTGATTGTGTCGTATAAGGATGATGCTACAGCATTTAATGGTGAAAAGAAGGGAACCATTGTTGGTAAAGGCGCCGTGAATAATAGAATGACAAATCACATATTCCGAATCTTGGAAGAAAAAGGAATTCCAACGCATTACATTGAAGAGTTAAACGATAGAGAGACTGTTGTAAAAAAAGTGGAAATCGTACCTTTAGAAGTAATTGTAAGAAATGTAGCTGCAGGAAGCTTTTCGAAGAAATTAGGAATTGAAGAAGGATTTGAATTAAAGGAACCTACATTGGAATTCAGTTATAAAAATGATGCCTTGGGGGATCCGATGATTAATGACTATTATGCAGTTGCCATTGGAGCTGCTACCAGAGAGGAAATCAACCGTATTACGGAATTGGTATTTAAAATTAATAAGGAATTAGTGGAATTATTTAAGGGCATTGGAATTCGTCTCATTGACTTTAAGGTTGAATTTGGACGTTATAATGGAGAAATTATTTTAGCAGATGAAATTTCACCGGATACCTGCCGTTTCTGGGATTTGGAAACAAATGAAAAGTTAGATAAAGACAGATTTCGTAGAGATTTAGGTAATGTAGAAGAAGCTTACCAGGAAATCTTTAAGCGTTTAGGGTTATAATGACATCTGAAAAAACATGTCTTAAAAGAGGGCATGGCTTTGAAATATCAGATATCAGGAATCATAGAGCATTTATTAAAAACCACCAGGAGGAACATAATGAACGATAAATATCAAAGTCCATTATCAGAAAGATATGCCAGCAAGGAAATGCAGTACATTTTCTCACCAGATATGAAGTTTAAAACCTGGAGAAAATTATGGATTGCGTTAGCAGAAGTAGAAGAAGAGTTAGGCTTAAGTGAAGATGGAAAGCCTGTTATTACGAAGGAACAGATTGAAGAGTTAAAAGCTCATGCTGATGAGATTAACTATGATGTTGCAAAAGAAAGAGAAAAATTGGTTCGTCATGATGTTATGTCCCATGTATATGCTTATGGTGAGCAGTGTCCAAGTGCAAAAGGGATCATTCACTTAGGTGCTACCAGTTGCTATGTTGGAGACAATACAGATGTCATCATTATGACAGAGGCTTTAAAGCTTGTGCGTAAGAAGTTAATTAATGTTATCAGTGAATTATCTAAATTTGCTATGAAGTATAAAGATTTACCGACACTTGCTTTTACGCATTTTCAACCGGCACAGCCTACCACAGTTGGAAAAAGAGCTACTTTATGGTTAATGGAATTAAAATTGGATTTGGATGATATTGAATATATGATCAGCCAGCAGAAACTGTTAGGCTCCAAAGGTACTACAGGTACACAGGCAAGTTTCCTTGAGTTGTTTAACGGAGATCATGAAACGATTCGTAAAATCGATGGCATGATTGCAAAGAAGATGGGATTTGAAGATTGCTATCCGGTATCCGGACAGACCTACTCTAGAAAAGTAGATGCCAGGGTGTTAAACGTATTAAGCGGAATTGCCCAGAGTGCCCATAAGTTTTCTAATGATATCCGTTTATTACAGCACTTAAAAGAAATCGAAGAGCCATTCGAAAAGAATCAGATCGGTTCTTCTGCTATGGCATACAAGAGAAATCCTATGAGAAGCGAAAGAATTGCTTCTTTAGCAAATTATGTAATGGTGGATGCTTTAAATCCGGCTATTACCGCAGCAACCCAGTGGTTTGAAAGAACTTTGGATGATTCTGCAAATAAGAGAATTTCTGTACCGGAAGCATTTCTTGCCATAGATGGTATTTTGGATTTATACCTGAATGTAGTAGACGGACTGGTTGTTTATGATAAAGTAATCTATCAACATTTCATGAAAGAAATTCCTTTTATGGCAACGGAAAATATTATGATGGATGCCGTAAAACGTGGTGGAAACAGACAGGAACTTCATGAATTAATCCGTACTCATTCCATGGCAGCCGCAGCTGTTGTGAAAAAAGAAGGAAAAGAAAACGATTTGGTAGATCGTATCGCTAATGATAAGGCATTTTCTATGACGAAGGAACAAATCGAAGCGATTCTGGAACCAAAGAACTTTGTGGGCAGAGCTCCGGAGCAAACAGATGAGTTCATTACAGAAGTGATTCAGCCTATCTTAGATGCGAATAAGGATCTTCTGGGAATGACAGCAGAAATTAACGTATAATATACAAAGTTTAGGAGGACTAAGCATGGTTAAAGCAGTAGTGGGAGCCAATTGGGGCGACGAAGGAAAAGGTAAAATCACAGATATGTTGGCACAGGAGGCAGACATTATTGTGCGTTTCCAGGGTGGTGCAAATGCCGGACATACTATCGTGAACAATTATGGTAAGTTTGCACTTCATACCTTGCCATCTGGTGTATTTTATGATCATACAACCAGCATCATTGGAAATGGTGTTGCTTTAAATATTCCTGTATTATTTAAAGAAGTAAGTGATATTATTGAAAAGGGTGTTCCAATGCCAAAGATTTTGGTATCTGACAGAGCACAGATGGTAATGCCTTACCATATTTTGTTTGATGCTTATGAAGAAGAACGCTTGGCGGGAAAGTCATTTGGTTCTACAAAATCAGGTATTGCTCCATTTTATTCCGATAAATATGCAAAAATTGGGTTTCAGGTAAGCGAATTATATGATGAAGCAGCTTTAAAAGAAAAGCTGGAAAGAGTGATTGCTTCTAAGAATGTACTATTGGAGCATTTATATCATAAGCCATTACTGGATTCAGAAGAATTATTCCAGACATTAATGGAATATAGAAAAATGGTAGATCCTTATGTTTGTGATGTGTCTGTATTTTTGGACGAAGCGATCAAAGAAGGAAAAACTATTTTATTAGAAGGTCAGTTAGGTTCTTTAAAGGATCCGGATCATGGTATTTATCCGATGGTAACTTCTTCTTCTACATTAGCTGCTTATGGTGCAATTGGAGCCGGTATTCCACCATATGAAATCAAAGAAATTATTACGGTATGTAAGGCATATTCTAGTGCAGTTGGTGCCGGAGCTTTTGTAAGTGAGATTTTTGGTGAGGAAGCAGATGAATTAAGAAGACGTGGTGGAGATGGTGGTGAATATGGTGCTACCACCGGACGACCAAGACGTATGGGATGGTTTGATGTAGTAGCATCTAAGTACGGATGTAGAATTCAGGGAACTACAGATGTTGCATTCACTGTTTTGGATGTACTTGGATATCTGGATGAAATTCCGGTATGTGTTGCTTATGATATTGATGGAGAAATTACAACCGATTTCCCGGTTACCCATAAGTTAGAAAAAGCAAAACCTGTGTTGGAAGTGTTGCCGGGATGGAAGACGGATATTCGTGGTATAAAGAAATATGAAGATTTACCGGAAAATTGCCGTAAATATATTGAATTTGTAGAGGAAAAGATTGGATTCCCGATTACTATGATTTCAAATGGTCCTAGCAGAGATGATATCATTTATCGTAATAAGGTAAAGAATTAGTCAGCTCATATGCAAAGAGGGTATCTTAAGCGGGTTCGTCCGCTTAAGACAGCCTCTTTTTAAACTTTTATGAAGGGTGAAGAAATGTTATGAAAGGAAGAATTGAACAGCTTGCAAAGGGAGATTTTTTAGCTACAAAGCCTTTGGTATCTTTTTCAGTGGATAAAATCGAAGCTAAGATTGCAAAGGGTGATAAGTTAGAAGGTACTTTTGAAGTGAAAAGTCTGAATTCGGAAGTGGTGAAGGGGAGAGTGTTTTCTTCTGACTATTTTCTTGAGTTGACGCCACATGAATTTATCGGAGAAAAGACTCAGATTTCATATAGTATTGACTCTAAGAATTTCCGTGCTCAGGATGTAATTCAGGGGAAAATTTGTATTACCACCAATGGTGGCGAGTTTTTTATTCCTTTTTCTGTAGAGATATTAGGAAAGAAGGAACGGACCAGTGTAGGTGAAATTAGTGATATTTTTCAATTTGCGTCTTTGGCACAGTCAAATTGGAAGCAAGCTCTTGAATTGTTTTATCAGGACAATTTCGTTCGCTTATTTTTAAAGGATCAGAAGGAATTAAGGAGAGCATATGAACAAGTAATAAAAAGTTATCGGAAAGACCAGGCATTAGAGGAATTTTTAATTGCAGCGAAGAAAAAAGATCCGGTGATGATAGCTGTTGATAAAAATGCTTTAAGGTATACCGAGGAAGAAAAAATCACTTCCGGTATGATTGAAATCCGGCAGAAAAATTGGGGTTATGTAAATGTAAAAGTACGAAGCGATGTTCCTTTTTTGTCTGTGAATGAATCTAATTTTGATTCAGGAGTTTTTCATGACAGAAAGTATCAGTTAAAATATACTCTGCATTCGGAATACTTAAAAAATGGAACGAACTTTGGACATATTCATATAGAAAATACAAATCAAAAGATTGAAATTCCGGTGATTTATACAAAGGCAGAAAAAATTGAAAATAAGAAGGTAAACCATACAGTAAAAGAAAATTTTGTATCGCTATATCATTATTATTTTGATTTACGTATGGGTAAGATAGAACTAAAAGAATACATAGAAAAGAGCAAGGCTTCTTTAGAAATCCTTATGAAAGAAGACAGGAATAACGGATTATTTAAACTGTTAAAGATTAATATGGATATTCTGGCACAAGAAAAAATCCGGGTAGAAAATGAGCTGAA
The DNA here is from genome assembly GCA_045124495.1 of Lachnospiraceae bacterium. Classification (GTDB taxonomy): domain Bacteria; phylum Bacillota; class Clostridia; order Lachnospirales; family Lachnospiraceae; genus RGIG1668. The sequence goes on along the minus strand of JBGVLX010000071.1, from coordinate 27,958 downwards.
GCGAATTCAAAAAGATGAATATAAGGCCTTGGAAACGAATGAACAAAGAGCATATTTTGCCTATTTAAAGGCGTTGTTTTATAGAGATGCGGACATAATCAGGCAGGCAGTAACGCTTTTACGTACTTACGATAAAACGGAAGAAAATCCGATTTACATTAGTTTGTTATTATTTTTAGATGAAGAACTACAGGATGATGAAACCAGGATGCAGGCACTTTTGCAGGCTTATGAGAGAGGAATGAACAGTCCTTTTATTTTCTTTGAAGCAAGCGAAATATTAAAAAATAATCCTTCGATGCTAAACAGACTGGATGATTTTTATCAAAATGTGGTATTGTGGGATTTTCGGAAAGGATACCTAAGTCCTTTAGTATTAGATCAGTTTATTTTCCTGGCGAGTCGGGAGAAAGAATATAAAGAAAAGGTATTTCATATTTTATCCTTTATTTATGAAACAGAAAAGAAAGAAGAGATTCTGTTTGCTATCTGTTCTTTATTACTAAAGGGAAATAAAATCAAACATTGTTTTCATTCCTATTATCTTGAAGCAATTCGAAAGAATATGAAGTTGGTGGGATTAAAGGAGGCGTTTGTCCGTAGCATTGATTTTGAAGAATATGAGTTATTTCCTACGGAAGTGTTAATGTATTATGAAAACATGGATGGTTTAAATGAATACGAAAAAGGATATTTGTATGCAGATTTTATTTACTATCAGAAACAGTATGGTGCGTATTATGATATGTTTGACGAACAGATAGAAGAATTTATGATGCAGCAGATCCGAAAAGGTGCCATGAATGATCATTTGGCAGTAGTGTACGCAAAATATTTAAAACCGAAACTGGTAACGGATGAAGTGGCAAAAGAACTTGCAAATATTATTTTTAAGAGAAAACTGACTTGTGAGAATGATTCTATTGTTGCGGTAGTGGTAAAACAGGATGAACTTAAATTTGAGCAAAAAGTCCCATTGGTTCACCATGTTGCATATGTGGATATTTTGTCAGAAGAAACGGTAATCTCTTTCGTGGATAAAGACGGAAATTACTATGTGAGTTCTGTGGAATATAAACTGGATAAATTGGTAGAAGAAAAGGCATTTATCCAAAGGGCGTATAAGAACAATCCTTATGATTATCGGGTACTTTTGTACTATGTGAAATTGTTGCAGCAGTATCATAAACAGGATATTCAAAGTATCAATGCTGCCTGTGATTTGCTTGCCATAGAGGAGATTACAGAACAGACAAAACAGGAAGTACTTTGTACGATTCTTCATTACTACTATGAAAATTACAGCGGGGAAATTTTTGATGAATATCTGAAGAAGGTTGATTTATGTTATTTGGATGATTCTGCAAGGCAGGAAATTATAAATTATTATTTTATCCGAAATCTTTTTGAGTTGGCTTATTCTTCCATAAAAGAATATGGATATGCAGAAATAGATAAGAAATCTTTGTTCAAGATGACATCTTATCTGGTTCAGGATAAAAACTATCAAGGTGAAGAATTGCTTACCGGAATTTGCGCCAGGTTGGCATGGAAAGGAAAATATGATAAGTACACCATATCATATCTTATGAAATATTTTGGTGGTTCCACTAAGAGAATGATTCGTTTGTGGGAAATGGCATGTGAGTTTTCTTTAGATACCAGGGAACTAGAAGAAAACATTATTGTACAAATGTTGTTTTCTAATGCTTATGGTAAGAGAAAATACGAAGTATTTTCTGGGTATTTGAATAAAAAACCAAAGCAGGCGGTGGTAAAAGCATTTTTACGCAGCGAGTCGTATGAATATTTTGTAAATCATATGATGGCACCGGAAGTATTGTTCGAATTGTTGTTGAATGCATTAAGACAAGGGTTATTGCAGGATGAAATTACTAAAATTTCTATTTTGCAACATTATTCTGACAAAGAGGAAATGGTAAAAAAGAAGGAAGAATTGATTCCTTTATTAAATGAGTTTATTAAACAGGATAAAATCATGCCATTTTTTAAGAATTACAATAAAATTATGAAATTACCAAGGGACTTAGAAATAAAGACCTACTTATCCTATGAAACAGCTCCGGGAACGGAGGTTTCAATTTATTATAATATGGGAAATGAAAAAGAAGAGCAGTACTATCATGAAAAAATGGAAGAAATTTTTATTGGTCATTATCAAAAGGCTTTTATCGTATTCCAAAATGAAAAACTGATGTACTATATTACGGAAAAACATGATGGTGTGGAAGAAACGACTCAAAGTGATGGAGTATTGATGGATGCGTCTTTGGATCGCGAAGAAGAATCCAGATTTGCTTCCTTGAATCTGATGATGCTAAGCAAAGAATTAAAAGATGAAAAAACATTAGAGGAGTTAATGCTTCAATATATGAAGTTAAATCACGTTTTGGACACCAACTTAAAGATATTGTAAGGAAGGGGTGGATACAATTGAATCGAGGTGTTTTAGGATTTGATATTGGTGAGCAGTATTCTCAGGCAGCCCTTTTATTACACGGAGAAAAGGAACCGGTTTGTATAAATTATGAAGAAAATGAGGATTCTTATCTATTACCAAATATTGCATGCTATAAGGAACATCAGTTATGGTATTCTTTAGAAGCAAATGAAATGCTCCGCTTAGAAGAAGGGGACAGAATTGGAGATATTCTAAAAAATGTCAGGAATCATGAAACTGTTGTGCTGGATGGAGCAGGTTATTTATATCAGGATATTTTTATTTCTTTGATTATGGAACATGTGAAGCAGGTGTTTAAACATTTGGAATGTTTGCCGGAAAAAATCGTTTTTACTTTGTATGATATTAACCCTAATATGCTAGAGGCATTGGAAATTCTAAAAAAAGAAGAAATATTTCAGGGCATTGAAGTCTTGTATACAGGATATCAAAACAGTCTTCTTTCCTTTGTTTTAAATCAGGAAAATGAGTTATGGAGTAGTAATGTAGCCTCTTTTTATTATGGTCCTGAGGGTATGCAGTATTTTCAAATTAATTTTACTAAAAGAAATACCCCGTTACAAATCCAGGTGAAGCATAAGGATTATAAGGAAGAGTTGGATTATTCTGAAAATGAAAAATTAGAGAAAGATGAGATTTTTAAAATGATTGCCTCGGATGCCATTGGAAATTCCTGTTTGTCTTCTGTGTTTTTGTGTGGAACGGGATTTGAAAATGGCTGGGCAAAAGAATCTTTGAAATTTCTATGTAATGGAAGAAGAGTTTTTTTGGGACAGAACTTGTTTGCTTTTGGAGCCTGTTATTATGGAATGGATGAGAAGGAAGATATTTTAGTCAATTCCAGTGAAAGAATTCAATACGATATCGGAATTATTGGTTATGACGGACGAAAGGAGCAAATGGTTCTGATTGCCCATGGGGGAAAAGAGTGGTTTGATGTTAAGGGTGTTATCAGTGTGTTTTTAAATGATACCAAGCGAATTGAGTTTATTTATGTTAATCGCTTTACGAATGAGCGAATCATAGAAACAGTTGAGGTTGGAGGACTTCCGAAAAGACCGCCCCGTACTACGAAACTGGAGTTGACGGTGGAATTTTATGATAAAAATACAGGAGCAATTGTCATTCGGGATAAGGGATTTGGTAAACTGTTTCCAACCACGAATAAGATATATCGAAAAGAATTTACTGTGATAAAGGATGTGTAGTATGGGAAATGTAATTATCTGTCAGACACAAGAGGGAAAACAACCATATGTTTTTGAAAATGCCAGGATTGAAGTGTATTCTTATGAGGAACTTTGTTATTACATTTACTACAATATACCGATGTTGGATGAAAATACAATTACTGAGAAATTATTGCAGTGGATATCGGAAGAATTAAAACTAAATGAACTGGCGGAAAAAATAAGACAACAGTTGAATACGGAAGATAAAGTATCTTTGTACCAGACCATATTAGGGTATCGTTCTTATTTTACCAAACAGGAAATAGAAGAATTTTTGGTTTCCTTTGAAGAATATCAGTTGTTGAGCATGTTTGAAAAACAAAAGAAAAAGGCAGATAGCCTTCTATTGTATAAACGTTATATGAAAGCCTTTCATATTTATGAAACGATTGCCATGCAAATAACCGAAAGAGAGGATATGGAACAAGAGGATAAAATCTTCCTTGGGAATATTTATCATAATATGGCGGTTTGTCAGGGAAAGAATTTTGAATGGGAAGAGGCAAAGACGAATTTTCGAAAAGCCTATGCATTGAATAAAAATACAGAATCTTTAAAGGAATATTTCTTTTTACTAAAATTAAGTGCTTCTGAGGAAGAGCTTCTGAAGGAGGAAAAGAAATTCTGTCTGTCAGAGGAATTTTTTCTTGACATTCAGGATGAAATCGAAGATTCTGAAAAGGAAATCAAAGGTATGGAGGTATATAAAAAATTTGAGTATGCCAAATACAATAAAGAACATGGAAAGTATTTTGATTATAGCCGAAGAATTGATGCCATGCTGGAACAGTGGAAAATGGAATTAAAGGAACAATGGATATAGGAGAATAGGATGGGAATTCAGGCATTATTTCAGAGAAAAAAGAAAAAGAATGGGAAAGAAGAAATAAAAGAGGAATCTTTCTTGGAGGACAGTGAAGAAGAAGAAATACTGGTAGTCACTTCTACAAATGAAGTAGATGATTTGTGTGATCAGGTGATCGACGCCAGTTATCACGGGGAAGATTTAAAAAAAGAATATCAGCTGGTAACGGATTATCTTACAGATATACAGAAAATCGAAGAGTACCTTTTAGTTTCTCGAAAAGAATTAGAGGATGTGGCCAGAAGGTATTTAAATCTTCAGAATGTCCGGCAGGAATTAAAAGTAAATAGTACTAAAATGCAGGATAAGGATATCCGCATGATGAAACAGTATGAAAAAGAAATCGAATCCGTATTAAATAGTATGGTAGATGCAGAAAAACAGAGCATTTTGATAAAGAAAGATATGAAGTATCTGGAAGGTGAAAAAGATGCACTGGAATTTCAGATGGAACAAGAAACTATATTTATGGAACGGATGAAGAAAACCGGATTTTATATTTGTGTTGTAATGGTGCTTTTGCTTGCAATTGTGGGAAGTCTGATGACGTTTTATGAGCTGGAACTAGGAATTTTGCTGATTTTGGTAGTGTTAGCCGGTGCAGGAGGGATTGTATGGACTTATAGCCGGTTTTTACAATCCAGTACTCAGTATAATATTTTTATCAGTAAAATGAATAAGGCTATTGGATTGTTGAACAAGGTAAAGATAAAATGTGTAAATTGTACCAATACTCTTGATTATATGTATGCGAAGTATCAGGTAAAAGATGCGAAAGAGTTAGATTTTATCGTTCATCAGTATCAAAAAATGAAAAAAGATGAACTTTCTTATCGCGTCAATGCCAGTGATTTAAACCGTGCTGCAGACGAGTTGGAGGTATTGCTAAAAAAAATACACGTAAAGGACAGTAGTGTCTGGACCAAGCAGACAGAGGCAATCCTAGATCCAAAAGAAATGGTAGAAGTGAAGCATTCTTTAAATGTTCGTAGACAGAAATTACGTGACCAGATGGAGGCGAATGAAGAACTCATTCGGATTGCAAAAGGAAAATTAAAAGAAATGATAAAAGAAACTCCTGCATTGGAGGAAGAAATACGGGAGCAGCTTTTTGCGTATCATTTAGAATATTAGAGAAAAAAGATTTTAGTCTTGATTTTCCATGGTTTAGGTACTATTATGTTTTAAGAAGAAAAATACTGGAGGATATTATGTCGAAAGAATTAGAAAAAAATTACAACCCTCAGGAGATTGAGGGAAGACTATATGAAAAATGGTTAAATAAAAAATATTTTCATGCGGAAGTAGATAGAAGCAAAAAGCCTTTTACTATTGTAATGCCACCACCAAATATCACTGGTCAGTTACACATGGGACATGCTTTGGATAATACATTACAGGATATTTTAATCCGTTTTAAAAGAATGCAGGGGTATGAAACTTTATGGCTTCCGGGAACGGATCATGCTTCTATTGCCACAGAAGCAAAGATTGTTGAGGCAATGAGAAAAGAAGGGGTAACTAAGGAAGATTTAGGAAGAGAAAAATTCTTAGAACGTGCTTGGGAATGGAAAAAACAATATGGCGGAAGAATTGTTTCCCAGTTAAAGAAGATTGGTTCTTCCTGCGATTGGGACAGAGAACGTTTTACCATGGACGAAGGCTGTAACAAAGCTGTAAAAGAAGTATTTGTAAACCTATATAATAAGAATCTTATTTACCGTGGTGAAAGAATCATTAACTGGTGTCCAAAATGTTTAACATCCATTTCTGATGCAGAAGTAGAATTTGAAGAGCAGGCAGGACATTTCTGGCATTTGCGTTATCCGTTAGCAGATGGAAGTGGATATATTAATCTTGCGACTACAAGACCGGAAACCTTACTTGGTGATACTGCAGTGGCGGTAAATCCAAAGGATGAAAGATATAAAGACATGGTTGGTAAAACCTTAATTTTGCCTATCGTTCACAGAGAAATTCCAATCGTTGCGGATGATTATGTAGAAATGGATTTTGGTACCGGTGTAGTTAAAATTACTCCTGCCCATGACCCTAACGACTTTGAAGTAGGACTTCGTCATAACCTTCCTGTTATTAATGTTATGACAGAAGATGCAAAGATTACCGAGGATTATCCGAAATATGCAGGCATGGATCGCTATGAAGCGAGAAAAGCAATTGTCGCGGATTTAGAAGCAGAAGGTGCGTTGGTTAAAATTGAAGATTATACTCATAATGTAGGAACCTGTTACCGTTGTAATACTACGGTAGAACCTAGAGTATCAAAACAGTGGTTCGTAAAGATGAAACCTCTTGCAGGTCCTGCAATTGATGCAGTTAAGAAAGAAGAAACCAAATTTGTTCCTACCCATTTTGAAAAGACATATTTCCACTGGTTGGAAAATATCCGTGACTGGTGTATTTCCAGACAGTTATGGTGGGGACACCAGATTCCGGCATTTTATTGCGATGACTGTAATGAAATGGTAGTTACTAAGGATGAAACTGTGGTTTGTCCAAAATGTGGAAAACCTATGAGACAGGATCCGGATACGCTTGACACCTGGTTTTCTTCTGCCCTTTGGCCATTTTCAACATTGGGCTGGCCGGATAAAACAGAAGAAATGGATTATTTCTATCCAACCAATGTATTGGTAACAGGCTATGATATTATTCCATTCTGGGTTATGCGTATGATGTTCTCTGGTTTGGAACACACTAATAGAGTTCCATTTGATACTGTATTAATTCACGGTCTGGTTCGTGATTCTCAGGGTAGAAAGATGTCAAAATCTCTTGGAAACGGAATTGACCCATTGGAAGTAATTGATAAATATGGTGCAGATGCTTTGAGATTTACCTTGGTTACCGGAAATGCACCTGGTAATGATATGAGATTTTATTGGGAAAGAATCGAAGCTAATCGTAACTTTGCCAATAAAGTATGGAATGCTTCCAGATTTATGATGATGAATTTTGAAAAGGCTGACTTTGAAAATGTATCATTAGATGATTTAACCCAGGCAGATAAGTGGATTTTATCCAAGGTAAACACCCTTGCAAAAGATGTTACTGCTAATATGGAGAAATATGATTTGGGTGTTGCAGTTGCAAAATTATATGATTTTATTTGGGAAGAGTTCTGTGACTGGTACATTGAAATGGTAAAACCTAGATTGTATAACGACGAAGATACTACAAAGGCTGCAGCGTTATGGACGTTAAGAACTGTATTAATCCAGTCTTTGAAATTATTACATCCATATATGCCATTTATTACGGAAGAGATTTTCTGTAACCTGCAGGATGCAGAAGAGTCCATTATGGTTTCAAAATGGCCGGAATACAAAGAAGAATGGAATTTCCAAAAAGACGAAGTAGCAGTAGAAGCAATCAAAGCAGCGGTAAGAGAAATTCGTAATGTAAGAACTCAGTTGAATGTAGTTCCGAGCAAGAAAACAAAAGTTTTTGTTGTTTCTGAAAATGAAGAAGTAATGAAAATCTTTGAAGACGGAAAGGTATTCTTCGGAACATTAGGTTCTGCAAGTGAAGTTTTGGTACAAAGAGACAAAGAAGGTATAGAAAAAGATGCAGTTTCAGCAGTAATTGAAAATGCGGTTATTTATATTCCGTTTGCAGAATTGGTAGATGTTGAAAAAGAATTAGAACGTCTGAAAAAAGAAGAAACAAGATTACAAGGTGAGATAAAAAGAGCTAAGGGTATGTTAAGCAATGAAAAATTCGTTGCAAAAGCTCCGGAGGCGAAAATAGAAGAAGAAAAAGCCAAAGTAGAAAAGTATACAAAAATGCTGGAACAGGTAAAAGAACGATTGAGCCAGTTACAATAGTTAGGATGATATTCAGGTTAAAAGGTCACAGACGTTACGTCTGAAGAAAATAGTATGACTTTTGGAAAAGTGGTATCATGAAATAAGAAACAGGCAGGAGGTTTTTTTGCCTGTTTCTTCTGGAAAAGGAGGATTATCTTGAGTAAAATAGCAATTGTTACAGACAGTAATAGCGGAATTACCCAGGAACAAGGAAAGCAAATGGGAATTAGTGTAATTCCTATGCCCTTTGAAATAAATGGTAAAGAATATTTTGAGGATATAAATCTGTCTCAGGAAGAATTTTATGAATTATTAGAAGATGGGGCAGAGATTTCTACTTCCCAACCATCTCCGGAAGCAGTTCTTGATTTGTGGGATCGTTTGTTGGAAGAATATGATGAAATCGTGCATATTCCAATGTCGTCCGGTCTAAGTGGTTCTTGTGGAACCGCTATGGGTCTGGCTTTGGATTATGACGGAAAAGTGCAGGTAGTAAATAATCAAAGAATTTCAGTTACTTTAAGACAATCCGTATTGGACGCCATGGAACTGGCAAAACAGGGAAAAAACGCTAGTGAGATAAAAGAAATACTAGAACGGGAAAAATTCGAGTCCAGTATTTATATTACTTTGGATACCTTAAAATATCTGAAAAAAGGAGGAAGAGTCACTCCTGCGGCAGCGGCACTTGCAACTTTATTAAAAATCAAACCTGTGCTTCAGATTCAGGGTGAAAAATTGGATGCTTTTGCCAAGGCGAGAACAGTAAAACAGGCAAAATCCATCATGATGGAATCGATAAAAAAAGATATGGAAGAGCGGTTTGGAAAAAATGTGTATCTTCAAATGGCTTATACCAAAAATATGGATGCTGCCTTAGAATTTAAAAAAGAGGTAGAAGCTTATTTTCCAGGATACGAAGTACGGATGGATCCACTTTCCTTAAGTGTATCCTGTCATATTGGCCCTGGTGCGTTGGCTGTGGCAGTTACGAAAAAATTGCCATAGGAAATGGGAAAAGAAAATAGCTGTTGGAAATTGTAAAAAGATAGCGAGATACCATTTAAGATGATGATGAAAAACAATTGCAAATAGTAGAAAGAATCGTTATGATAAGAAGGTAATCGGAGCTTAGGGATCGTTTTTAAGAAAGGTTACTTCTGTGAAAAGATTCTGATTTGCAAAAGAAACAAGGATTCAAAAAAGGAGAAAAGCTGTGCTTAATTTTGAAGAAGAAGTTAGAAAATTTAAGCCTGTCGCAGAATTGGAACAAGCAGAAGATGCGATTTATAGTAACGATTTAAAAGATGTGACAGATGTTTTGGCAGAAATGCTGAAGGAACTAAAAGAAAAACAAGGAAATCAACAAAAGTAAGGAGTCAATGCTTCGATTGGAGGTACAAATGAATTGTTTAAAATGTGGTGCTCCGTTACTTATAAATGAAACCTGCAGTAAATGTGGTATTTCGGATGCTTTGATGAAAAAGGCCATCAATACTTCAAATCATTATTATAACTGTGCATTGGACAAAGTTTATATCAGAAATTTGTCGGATGCGGTGCAGGATTTGTTATATGCACTCAAGTATAATAAAAAGAATATAGAAGCCAGAAATTTGCTTGGTTTAATCTATTATGAGATGGGAGATGTGGTTGAGGCATTAAGTCAATGGGTGATTAGTATAAATTATCAGGAAAAAGCGAACATTGCCGCTGATTATATTAATGAAGTAAAAAACAACCCAACCAAGCTGGAAAATACCAATCAAACCATAAAAAAATATAACATTGCATTGAATTATGCAAAGCAGGGCAACAAAGACTTAGCGCTGATTCAGATTAAGAAGGTATTAAGCTTATGTCCGAATTTTGTAAAAGGATATTTGTTGCTTGCGTTGTTATATATGGATGCAGAACAAAATGATAAGGCTAGGAAAGCACTCAAACGCGTATTAAGGATTGATCATAACAATACTTTGGGTTTGAAGTATATGCAATTACTAGAGGGCAACGGAAAAAGTTTGAATGCTGTCAATCGGGAAGAAAATGCAAATGGACAGAGCAAAGCAGATATACGGAAAGAGTCATATAATCGGCTGAAAAGTGAAGCGATGGATATGTCTGTCAGACCAGTGGGAACCTACAAAGAGAACACCAATACGAAAACGAATTTTATCTATCTTTTGATAGGATTGGGACTTGCCATTGTGATTATGTGGGTATTAATTATTCCAAATCGTGTCAACAATTTAGATAATAAATATAAGAATCTTAAGGTACAATATGACGATGAAACTGCCCAAAAAAATGCAATCATTGAAAATCTGACCATAGAAAATGAATCCCTGACAGAACAAATTTCGGTTTTGGAAGGAAAAGCGGCCGGAAAAGAAGAAAGTGATTTAAAAATAACAGTAAGTCAGGCTTTGCTACAGTCGGCTTTATATTATCAGCAGGGAAATATGGTGGAGGCTGCAAAGGCTTTAATTGGTCTTAACAGAGAAAACATTACCTCGGAAATGGAATTGGCTTTTTATGATCTGGTACAGGCGGAGTGTAATGCTTTTGCTGCTAATGAATGCTATAATTTAGGTGTTCAGGCTTATGAAGCACAAAATTATGGCGAAGCAGTAATTCAGATTTCTTATGCAAGAACGTTAGGACTGGTGAATGAGGATACTTTATATTATCTTGCAAGAGCATATGATTTATCCGGTGATGTACAAAAGGCAAAGGAAAGTTATGAACAGTTTGTTTCTGAGTTTCCGAATGATGTAAGAACAGAAGAAATAAATGGATATTTATCACAAAGTCAATAAGGATTTGATACTACAAAAGAGAAATCATGGGAAACATGGTTTCTCTTTTTTGCTTAGAAAGGAAAAAAATATGTATCAGCAGAATGGAAATATTTTAATTATTTATGTTCCGAAAGAATTGGATCATCACAAGGCAGAAGAAATAAAAAAAGAAACTTTACATATTTTTCAAAAAGCCACCATCCGTTATGTTGTTTTTGATTTTAAAGCAACAGAATTTATGGATTCATCCGGAATTGGTATGCTTATGGGGCGTTATCGTCAGGTGAATCTGATTGGGGGGAAAGTATTTGTTACAGGAGTTCGTGAAGAAATATCAAGAATATTAATGCTTTCCGGTATATATCGTATTGTAAAACAATATGAAACATTGGAAGAAGCACTAGAAGATTTAAGCAGATAGAAAGGAAAAAGAAATGGTAAGAGAATATGATAATCACATGAAAATAACATTTGATAGTATTTCTGAAAATGAGAAATTTGCAAGAATTGTTGTTGCTGCGTTTATTGCCAGACTGAATCCGACAATGGAAGAAATGTCTGATATAAAAACGGCAGTGTCAGAAGCAGTAACAAATTGTATCATACATGGATATGAAAATGAAATAAAAGCAATTGAAATGGAAGCAAATATTATAGAAAAAAAGGTTTTTCTTCGTATTACTGATTATGGAAAAGGAATTGAAAATGTGGAAGAAGCGATGCAGCCGATGTTTACAACAGGACTGAAAGAGGAACGTTCTGGGATGGGTTTTTCCTTTATGGAAGCCTTTATGGATCGTTTGCACGTGGAATCCCAACCGGGAAAAGGAACTGTCGTGAAGATGGAAAAAGAAATTGGAAAGGAAACAGAATTTTAGGGGATGGATTCAACTCTTATGTTAATTCAACGAGTCAAAGGAGGAGACGAAGAAGCGAAAGCACAATTGGTGAAAGAAAATGAAGGATTAGTATGGAGTGTGGTAAAGCGTTTTTTCTCAAGAGGACAAGAACCGGAGGATTTGTTTCAGATAGGATGTATTGGGTTGTTAAAAAGTATTGATAAATTTGATTTTTCATATAATGTAAAGTTTTCCACTTACGCAGTACCTATGATTATGGGGGAATTAAGGCGGTTTTTAAGGGATGATGGTATGATAAAAGTAAGCAGGACTTTAAAAGAAGCAAATTATAAGATTAAACAGGAAATTACAACGCTGCAGAATGAGTTGGATCGAGAACCTACGTTAGATGAAATTGCAAAAAGGATGAAAATGGAGCCGGAAGAAGTAGCTTTGGCAATGGAATCAGGAATGGAATTAGAATCAATATATCAAACGATTTATCAATCGGATGGAAGTGATGTTTATTTGATTGATAAAATAAAAAGTGAAGAAGATGAAAGTGAGAAGCTGATTGAGAAGGTTGCTTTAATGGAAGGTATTAACCTATTAGAAGACAGAGAACAGGAATTAATCAGGCTTCGCTATTTTGAAGAAAAAACCCAGGCACAAATTGCTGAAAAATTCGGAATATCCCAGGTCCAAGTTAGCAGATTGGAGAAGAAAATACTTGCTTCCTTAAGAAACTATTGGACAAAATAATCAAAAAATAAGATTTTTTTGCGAAAATAAAGTGAAATTTATAAAAAAGGATGGAAAAAAAGCAACTGTTGTGTTATAATGTAAACACTAGATGTTATGAGAAATATGTACTAGGAGGATGAAGGATGAATATAGAAGAATTTGTAGATGTTGCTGTAATGCAGGATATTCAGGACGAGTTTGCGGAAGCTACGGGATTAGCTGCGGTGATGGTTGGAGAAGATGGTGAGTATATTACCAAACCAAGTAATTTTACTGAGTTTTATAACAAGTATGCTAAGAGTTCAAAAGAAAGTGATAAGGAAGGCAGTGGGGTTTATCGTGGACAGTCTGGTCTTATGGAATTTTCGATTGATGTAAAAGTTGCAGATAAGAAAATAGGTAAAATTATTGGTGGACAGGTTCTTACTGCTGAACCGGATGAAGATAAGTTCAGGGCAATGGCCAGAGAATTATCAGTGGATGAAGAATCTTATCTTCAGGCACTAAGAAAGGTTCCTGTTCGTTCAGAAAAAGTAATCAATTCCGCCGTGAAGATGTTAGAACATATGGTTAATTCCATGGTTAGTAACAAATATGTGAATGAAAAAGAATTATCTGCATTAAAAGCAGAAACTGTAGTTGCAGGAAAACTGATTCAGGAGATTAATAAGAAATCTGCGGAATTAAATAAAATAGAAGCAAAGCAGAAGATGCTTGCATTAAACGCTTCTATTGAGGCTGCCAGAGCTGGAGAATTTGGTAAAGGATTTGCAGTTGTTGCTAGTGAAGTAGGAAAACTTGCTGTTTTATCCGGAGAAAATAATAAGTCTATTAAGAAGAGTCTTGATGAATTAACTGTTGTTATTAATAAGATGTCAGCAGAATAATGAGAGAAATAAAAAGGCCTGTTTTTTGCAGGCTTTTTTATTTATCTAAGAATTGAGGTAATATTAAAATAAAGGAAAGAATAAAAGAAAATGTTAAAATATATCATAATTTATTTTATTCTGGTAAACTTCATTGCATTTTTGATGTACGGAATGGATAAGAAAAAAGCGATAGATGGAAAGTACCGGATAGCAGAAAGGACTTTGGTATTGATTGGCGTGATTGGAGGAAGTATCGGTGCAATGGCAGGAATGAAAGTGTTCCACCATAAAACCAAACATAAAAAATTTGTATATGGACTTCCATTGATATTTATGCTGCAGTGTTTTTTTGTATGTCTGCTTTGGAAAACTATGACTTGACGAGTGTTGAGTAAAAGTATTATAATATTTTAGATTGTGAAAAATTTTTTTGAACAGTAGGTGATAATGTGATTCGAAGTATGACTGGATTTGGTCGAAGCGAAGTCGCAACAGAAAAAAGAAAAATTATAATTGAGATGAAGGCTGTAAATCACAGATATAGTGATATTAATATTAAGATGCCTAAAAAATTAAGCATCTTTGAGTCTTTTTTGAGAAATCAGTTAAAGCAGCAGGTGCAAAGAGGGAAGGTTGATATTTTTGTTACTTGTGAAGATGATACGGAACAGAATATATCTTTAAAATACAATGAAGAATTGGCAGCAGAATATGTGAAGTATTTCAAAAAAATGGGAGATACATTCCAACTGGATCATAAAGTAAAGATATCTGACTTAGCAAAGATGCCAGATGTTTTTGTTTTAGAAGATAGTACTACGGATGAAGAGGAAATTCAAAAGCAATTAGAAGAAGCGTTCCGGCTCGCAATAGATGATTTTATCATCACCAGGGAAAAAGAAGGGGAACATTTAAAACAGGATCTTTTAAAAAAATTAGAGGGAATGCTTGAGGGTGTAAGTTATATTGAAGAACGTTCGCCGGAATTAATTCGGGCTTATAGGGAAAAATTAGAGTCGAAAGTAAAAGAATTGCTAGGAAATTCAAATTTTGATGATAGCAGAATTATGACAGAGGTGGTTCTTTTCGCAGATAAAATTTGTGTTGACGAGGAAACGGTGCGACTTAAAAGTCATATTACCAATATGGTTCAGTTATTAAATGAGGGTGGTTTTGTAGGAAGAAAACTTGATTTTATCGCCCAGGAAATGAACCGTGAGGCGAATACGATTTTATCAAAGATGAATGATATCAGCATTGTAAATAAAGCCATTGATTTAAAAACAGATATTGAAAAAGTAAGGGAACAAATTCAAAATATTGAATAGGGGGACGTGGCATGACACAAATGATAAGCATTGGTTATGGAAATTTTGTGAATGCTGAAAAAGTGGTAGCGGTGGTATCCAATGACGCGGCTCCGGTAAAAAGAATGATACAGACTGCAAAAGAGCAGGAGAGAATTATTGATGCTACCCATGGAAAAAAAACAAAATCGGTAATTGTAACAGAAAGCGATCATATTGTACTTTCTGCATTACTGCCAGAAACATTACAAAGTCGTTTTGAACATAATAAAAGTGGACTATCGTAAAATCTTTAAAAAGTTTATTGTTATAGTTCATGAGTGAATAGTAACAGTTTACGTAAGCTGTGTGAGATTTTACAGCAGGTTCTCGAAATGGAGGATTAATATGGAAAAAGGATTATTGGTTGTTATTTCCGGTTTTTCCGGTTCAGGCAAAGGCACTATAGTAAAACAGTTGGTAGAAAAATACGGCTATAGTTTATCGATTTCGGCTACGACCCGTGCTCCAAGAGAAGGAGAGGTGGATGGAAGAGAGTATTATTTTAAGACAGTGGATGAATTCAGAAACCTGATTGACTATAATGGTTTTATTGAATGGGCGCAATATGTTGATAATTATTATGGAACTCCAAGGAAATTCGTAGAGAAAGAAATGGAAGCCGGAAAAGACGTGATTTTGGAAATTGAGGTACAAGGTGCATTGGCGGTAAAAGAACAGTACCCAAATGCAGTGTTGTTATTTATTGCACCTCCAAGTGCCACAGAGTTGAAAAACCGCCTGGTAGGAAGAGGAACAGAAGATATGGCAACGATTCAAAAAAGACTGTGTCGTGCTGTAGACGAATCTGAAAGTATGGATAATTATGAATACATTGTAATAAACGATGAATTAGAACAATGTGTACAGGATGTACATTCCATTATTGTTGGAGAACACAGCAAAACAGATAATAAATTAGGATTTATGGAACAAATTAAAAAAGAATTGGTTTTATTTAAGAAAGGAGAATAAGATATGTTACACCCATCTTACACAGATTTAATGGACGTAGTAAATAGTGAGGTAGAACCAGGAGAACAACCAGTAGTTCAAAGTCGTTATTCCATTGTAATAGCTACTTCAAAGAGAGCGAGACAGCTGATTGCGGGAGAGGAACCATTGGTAAGAGATTATGGTCAGAAACCTCTTTCTATTGCAGTAGAGGAACTATATAAATCTAAGGTAAAAATTGTATCTGAAGAAGAACAGGATAAGTAAGAGAGCGAGTTTGATTACATGAAGCTGTATGCCGACGTTATCATCGATATATCACATGAAGCAATTGACAGGGTATTTCAATATGAGGTACCCCTGTTTTTGTGTGATGAAATAAAAATAGGAGTACAGGTTTTGGTTCCGTTTGGTGCTGGAAATCATCAGAGAAAAGGCTATGTAATAGAACTTAAGAGTACTCCTGATTATGATATTGCAAAGATAAAGTCTCTTATTGGTGTCGTGTCAAAAAGCGTGCCAATCGAAGGTGAAATGATTCAGTTGGCAGACTTTTTGAAACGACAATATGGCTCTACTATGATAAATGCTTTAAAAACTGTAGTTATGATTCCGGATAAAGTAAAGGATAAGGAACAGAAAATATACACCCTCGCTATTACCAAGGAAGAGGCAGACAGAAAAAAGGCTGCTTATGATAAAACTGTAAAATTTAAAACCAGAGGAAAGGTTTTAGAACTACTAATGGAGCAGGACTCATTGACAAAAGAGGGGGCACAAAGAGAAGGAATTTCAGATACCATTTTAAAAAATCTTGAAAAAGAAGGAATTCTTAAAATTAGTACGAAAAAGCAATACCGAAATCCTGTTATGTTAAAAAAAGAAGAATTGGAGACCGTTTCTTTAAATGAAGAACAACAAAGTGCCTTCAATGTGTTTAGGGAAGATTTTAAGGAACATAGATATCATACCTATTTGTTGTATGGAATTACAGGAAGTGGAAAAACTCAGGTATACATGGCCATGATTGAGGAAGTGGTAAAAAGTGGAAGACAGGCAATTTTATTGATTCCTGAAATATCTCTTACTTTTCAGAATATCAGTCGGTTTCAAAAACGATTTGGAGAACGGGTTACGATTATTCACTCGAAATTATCGAAAGGTGAAAAATTCGACCAGTTTGAAAGAGCAAGACAGGGTGAGGTGGATGTGGTAATTGGTCCTCGTTCTGCATTATTTGCCCCTTTTAACAATCTTGGGGTTATCATAATAGATGAAGAGCATGAAAATAGTTATAAAAGTGATAATCCTCCCAAATATCATTCCAGGGAGGTTGCCATTGAAAGAGCTAGAATTTGTGGAGCCAGTGTGGTTTTAGGTTCTGCTACTCCGGCCATTGAAAGCTTTACTAAGGCAAAATTAGGGGAATATAAGCTTCTGACTTTAAGCAAAAGAGCTACAAAAGGAGAGCTGGCTGAGGTTTCTGTGGTGGATTTAAGGGAAGAATTGAGGGCTGGTAACCGTTCCATTTTTAGCCGGGAGTTAAAAGAACGGATGCAGGAGTGTCTTGCTGCAAAAAAACAAATGATGTTGTTTTTAAACCGGAGGGGTTATGCGGGGTTTGTATCTTGTAGGAGCTGTGGACATGTGATAAAATGTCCTCATTGTGACATTTCACTCACGTATCATAAAGACGGAAACCTGCATTGTCATTACTGTGGATTCTGGCAGCCTTATCATAAAAAGTGTCCTAATTGTGGTTCCGCCTATATCGGAACCTTTGGTATTGGAACCCAGAAAGTAGAAGAGATGATTTATCGGGAATTTCCAGGTGCAAGGGTATTGCGTATGGATTTTGATACTACGAAAGGGAAAAACTCACATCAGGAAATTTTACAGAAATTTTCCCAAGGGAAGGCAGATATTTTATTAGGAACACAGATGATAGTAAAGGGACATGATTTTCCAAATGTTACCTTAGTTGGAGTGATTGCTGCTGATTTAACTCTGGCATCACATGATTACCGTAGTAATGAAGTGACATTTTCTTTGTTGACCCAGGCTGCAGGAAGAGCAGGAAGGGGAGAGGAAAAAGGACACGTTGTAATTCAGACTTATCAGCCGGAACATTATAGTATATTGGCGGCAGCAAAACAGGATTATAATGGATTTTATGAAATGGAATATACTTACAGACAATTATTAAAATATCCACCGGTCTATCAGATGTTGGTTATTCTGGTTACCGGAAAAGAGGAATCATCTGTTAGTGAGTTTTCAGCTGAACTAGCAACGGAAATAAAAAATCAGTTCGGGAAAGTAAAGGAATTGCAGGTTTTAGGACCCAATAAGGCGGGGGTATTAAAAATTAGCGATATTTTTCGCTATGTAATATATATAAAACACGTGGATTATGAGATTTTAGTCCGGGTAAAAGATGATTTAGAAAAAAAAATCAAGGAAAATGTATCAAAAAAGGATATTTATGTTTTTTTTGATTTTAATCCAATGCACACATATTAGGAGGATAAGAAAATGGCATTACGTAATATTAGAATAGATGGAGACGATATTTTAAGAAAGAAATGCAGACCAATTACAGAAATGACACCAAAGATTCAGGAATTGATTGACGATATGTTAGAAACCATGTATGAAGCGGAGGGTGTGGGGCTTGCGGCACCTCAGGTTGGAATATTAAAAAGACTGGTAGTAATTGATGTAGGAGAAGGACCTATCGTATTGATTAATCCGGAAATTGTAGAAAAAAGTGGCGAACAAACCGGCATGGAGGGGTGCCTAAGTTTGCCTGGAAAAGCAGGTGAAGTTACAAGGCCAAATCATGTGGTATGTAAGGCATTCAATGAGGATATGGAAGAAATTACGGTAGAAGGGGAAGAATTATTAGCAAGAGCCATCTGCCATGAATTAGATCATTTGGATGGTATTTTATATAAAGATTTGGCAAAGAATGGTTTGGTTGATGTGGAAGCCTCTGATGGGGAAGAGTAGAAAGGGATACGGTATTTTATGAAAATTGTATTTATGGGAACACCGGATTTTGCGGTGGAGACGTTAAACGAAATAGTAAATGCCGGACATGATGTTGCTTTAGTAGTGACGCAGCCGGATAAACCAAAGGGAAGAGGAAATAAGATGCAGTTTCCTCCTGTAAAAGAGCGGGCATTGGAATTAGGACTTTCAGTAGAACAGCCTGTGAAAGTAAAAGATGATGAGTTTATAAAAAAGTTAGAAGAGATTAAGCCGGATGCCATTGTTGTGGTTGCGTTTGGACAGATATTACCGGAAAGAATTTTAAATCTTCCAAAGTATGGATGTTTTAATGTGCACGCTTCCTTACTGCCACATTTAAGAGGAGCTGCGCCAATTCAGTGGTCAGTCATTGATGGGGAAAAAGAAAGTGGCGTTACGATTATGTTTATGGAAAAAGGCTTGGATACCGGTGATATGATTGCAAAGACCATAGTTCCGCTAGAAGAGAAAGAAACCGGTGGAAGTCTTCATGATAAACTTATGATTGCAGGGGCAAAACTGTTGGTGGAGACTCTTCCAAAGATAGAACAAGGAGATATCGTAAGGGAAAAACAGGATGATTCTCAAAGTACCTATGCGAAAATGCTGGATAAAAAATTAGGGAAGTTGGATTTTACGACTCAGACTGCGGAAGAAATGGAGAGACTTATTCGAGGACTAAATCCTTGGCCAAGTGCATATATAAGTCTAGATGGAAAGACATTGAAAATCTGGGCAGCAGATGTAATCAAAGAAGAACTTCCAGGAGAAGTAGGAACCATAGTAAAAGTAGTAAAGGATGGATTTTATATTAAAACAAAAGAGGGATGTCTTAATGTAAAAGAACTTCAGTTAGAAGGCAAAAAGAGAATGGATACGAAATCATTTTTACTTGGATATGAGGTAAAACCAGGTACTAAGATAGGATAGAAAGGAATTGTCATGACGCAGGTAAATTCCAGAGAAATTGTGGTTGAGATTTTGCTGAAAATTGAAAAAGAAGATGTGTTTGCCAATGAAGTGATTGGAAATGTATTAAAAATGTATCAGTTTATTCCAAAACAAACCAGAGCTTTTATCAATAAGTTGGCAGAGGGTACGATTGAACATCAGATACAATTGGACTATATTATCAACCAATTTTCCAAAACAAAAATAAATAAATGTAAGCCTTTGATACGGGTTCTTTTAAGAATGTCAGCATATCAGATCCTGTTTTTAGACAGGGTTCCGGACCGTGCCGTTTGCGATGAGGCGGTTAAAATAGCCAGAAAAAAGGGATTTCATAACCTGACCGGATTTGTGAATGGGGTACTTAGAAATATATCCAGAAATAAAGAGAACATTTCTTATCCGAAGGAAGAAGAGGGAAAAGTTTTGGCATGGTCGGTTCATTATTCCATGCCGGAATGGATTGTGGAGAAATTTCTAAAGGATTTTGGAGAGGAAAAAGCCAAAAAGATATTGGAGGCATCCATGGAGGAAAGGGATACCTGTATTCGTGTAAATACCAGCAAACTTTCAAAAGAAGAGTGCATTAAAAAACTGGAAAAAGAAGAGGTAACCGTCAAACAGGGATGTTATGCAAAAGATGCCCTGCGAATCGAGGACTATGACTATTTGTCCGGTTTGACTTCTTTTCAGGAAGGGGATTTCAATGTGCAGGATGAAAGCTCTCAACTGCTTTGTGAAATTGCAGACATTAAGAAAGATTACCTTGTTTTGGATGTTTGCAGTGCGCCAGGCGGAAAGACTTTACATGCTGTCAATGAACTAAAGGGAACGGGACTTGTCATTGCCAGGGATTTAACGGAAAAGAAAACAGAACTGATTTTAGAAAATGTAGAGCGAATGGGTTATCAGAATGTAAGGGTGGAAGTGTTTGATGCCTTGAACTTTGATGAAAATATGAAAGAGAAAGCAGATTTGGTTATTGCAGATTTGCCTTGTTCCGGGCTTGGAATTCTGGGAAGAAAAAAAGATATCAAATACAGTATTACGAAAGAGCAGCTTTTGGAACTAAAAAATATGCAAAGAAGCATGCTGGAAGTTGTCAGTGGATATGTGAAAAAAGGAGGATATCTTATTTTTAGTACTTGTACCATTAATCCGGAAGAGAATCTGGATAATTACAGATATATCATAGAAAAACTTCCTTTTCAGGCAGTGGATATTACAAGTAAGTTACCGGATTCGTTACAATGTGAAACTGCCAGGGAAGGTTATATCCAATTGTTGCAGGGAATTCATGATTGCGATGGATTTTTTATTTCAAAGTTTCAAAAGAAGTAGTGGGATGATTCATGGATAAAATGGCATGAATGATGGAAAATGATTTACGTGATGAGTTCTTTCATGTTAATAGAGAATATAAGAGGCAAAAAAAGTGGATAAAACAGATATTAAATCAATGAATTTAGAAGAATTAGAAGAATTTTTGTTATCCATAGGTGAAAAGGCTTTTCGAGGAAAACAGGTATTTCAATGGATACATCAAAAATATATAAATGGGTTTGATGAAATGACCAACATTTCCAAAGATTTAAGGCAGAAATTGGAGGCTGACACAAGAATTTACGGAGTGAAAGAAGTGGAAAAGTGGGTCTCTGCCATAGATGGAACCACCAAGTATTTATTTGAGCTGTATGATGGTCATATTATAGAAAGTGTTTTGATGAAATATAAGCATGGAAATTCTGTTTGTATTTCATCCCAGGTAGGATGTCGGATGGGATGCCGTTTTTGTGCTTCTACTCTGGATGGACTTACCAGAAATTTAATGCCTTCTGAAATGTTAGATCAAATTTATGCCATTGAAAGAACTACCGGAGAAAGAGTTTCAAATGTCGTAATAATGGGAACCGGGGAACCTTTTGATAATTACGAGAATGTGCTTAGATTTCTTGAATTAATTACCCATAAAGAAGGTAAGAATTTAAGTCAAAGGGGGATTACGGTGTCTACCTGTGGACTGGTACCAAGAATCAGGGAGTTTGCAGAACTGGAGACAGCAGTTAATTTAGCAATTTCTCTTCATGCTCCCAATGATGATATGAGAAAAGAATTAATGCCCATTGCAAATCGCTATTCGATTGAGCAGATTATGGAGGCTTGCAAATACTATATTATGAAAACAAATAGGAGAGTTACATTTGAATATAGTCTTGTAGCCAACGTAAATGATAAAAAAGAACATGCCCAAATGTTGTCCGGATTACTAAGCGGAGTTTTGTGTCATGTAAACCTGATTCCGGTAAATCCGATTGAAGAGCGTAATTATCGGCAGTCTACACAGCAATCGATACAAAATTTTAAAAATCTTCTTGAAAAAAATAGAATTAATGTTACTATAAGAAGAGAAATGGGCAGGGATATCCAGGCTGCCTGTGGACAATTAAGAAAAAAATATAAAGCAAACCACAGTTAGGAGGAAAGAAATGAAGTCGTTTGGGAAGACAGACATTGGACGTAAGCGCAGTGTCAATCAAGATTATGTCTACTTTTCGGATACTCCTATAGGAAGACTTCCTAATTTATATGTAGTTGCAGATGGCATGGGTGGTCATAAAGCGGGGGATTACGCCTCACAGTTTGCTGTATTAGGATTCCAGGAATATGTGAAGGCATTTAATAATTCGAATCCAATAACCTTAATCCGGGAAGCAATTCGGCTAGTGAATGAAGGCATCATGGAACAGGCGCAGGAAAAGATAGAATTGCGAGGTATGGGTACGACCTTTGTATGTGCAGTTATCATGGATTCGACTATGTATGTAGCCAATATCGGAGATTCGAGATTATATGTATTACAAGAAGGTGCAATGAAACAGATTACGTTGGACCACTCTTTGGTTGAAGAGTTAATAAGGACTGGAAAGTTAGAAAGAAATAAAGTCAGAAATCATCCGGAGAAGAATATTATTACGAAAGCATTAGGTGTAGAAAATGATGTGGAGCCTGATTTTTTTGAGGTAAATTTACAACCCGGGGCGAAAATCTTATTATGCTCAGATGGTCTGACCAATATGGTAGAGAATGAAGAGATATATGAAATTATTCAGGAATATGACAAGGATATTGAAACAGCAGTAGATGTTTTGATTGAAAGGGCAAACTATTATGGTGGCACCGATAATATTGCCGCAGTAATTGTTGATTGTATGTAGCGATTCTGTATAAATCTAATAATCCACAAAGGGATAGATGGGAGTAATCATATGTTAAAACCAGGAATGATGATAGGTGACCGTTATGAGGTCATTGAAGTAGTAGGTGCTGGCGGTATGTCAGTAGTTTATAAAGCAAAATGTCATAAATTAAATCGTTATGTTGCGATAAAAGTATTAAAACCGGAATTTGGAGATGATACGAATTTTATTTCAAAATTCAGGATAGAGGCGCAATCTGCGGCAGGCCTTTCCCATCCTAATATCGTAAACGTGTATGATGTAGGAGAAGATGAAGGAATATATTATATTGTAATGGAATTGGTAGAAGGCATTACATTAAAAGAGTATATTCAGGAAAAGGGAAGAATCGAATTAAATCAAGCAATTGATTTTTCTTTGCAGATAGCTTCTGCCATTGATACAGCTCATGAAAGCCATATTGTTCATAGAGATATCAAGCCACAGAATATTATTGTATCTAAAAATGGAAATTTAAAAGTTACAGATTTTGGTATTGCAAAAGCGGCTACTTCTAATACTATAGCATCTACCGCTATGGGAAGTGTGCACTATATTTCTCCGGAACAGGCAAGAGGGGGATATAGTGACGAGAAGAGTGATATTTATTCCTTGGGTATCACCATGTATGAAATGGTGACAGGAAGGGTTCCTTTTGAAGGAGAAAATAATGTATCAGTTGCATTGATGCATATTCAAGGGGAAATGATTCCCCCACGTGCGTATTATCCGGATGATATTTCTGCGGGATTTGAAAAAATAATTTTAAAAGCTACACAGAAGAAGGCAGAACGAAGATATCTTACAGCAAAGGCTATGATTGGAGACTTGAGGAAGATTCAGGTGGATCCTACCTATGAAAATGTTGGAAAATTAAATCCTACAGCAGCATTAGATGGTTCAACAAAAATGATGACCAAGGACGAGGTAGGAAAGATAAAGAGTCAGATTCAACGGACAGAATCAGAGCCAAGAGTTTCTGTTTTTCCTATTGAAACCAGAGAAAATAAAGTTGAGGCTGACAATCGTATAGTTAATAGTAATGAAAACAGAGTACAGCCCCCTGTGAATACAAATCAGAAGGGATATTCGTCAACTCCGAAGGAGATTGAGGAAGAAGAGGATGAGGATGAAGTAGATCCGAAATTAGTAAAGTTAACAGCAATATTTGGTGTAGTGGTGGGAGTTCTAGCTCTTATACTACTAATTTTATGGATTGGAAGTACCGGAATATTTACCAGTAAAAAGAAAACTACAGAGAATACTACGATAGAAGAAGTGAAAAAAGTCAGTGTTCCTAAATTTGAAGGTATGACAGTAGAAGAAGCTCAGAAATTAGCAAAAGAAAAGGGCGTTAAGATATCTGTTACTTATGTAGAATCTGATGATATTGAAGAGGGAGATATTATCTTGTCTCAAAGTGTGAAAGCCGGAGAAGAAATTGATGCTGAAGAGGAAGTGGAATTAACTGCCAGTGCTACTAAGAAGTTAGTAAAAGTAAGCGGTGTGATTGGGTTGACGGAAGCTCAGGCGAAAGCAAAATTAGAAGATGAAGGTTTTGAAGTAAAGCGTGAATACTTAAATGATGATGAAGCAGAAATCGATACGGTGTTCAAACAGTCACCGGAAGAGGGAACGGAAGTTCAGGAAGGTGAAACCATAACCATTTATGTGTGCATTGGAAAAGATATTGAAGAGGTAGAAGTAAAGCGCCTGAAGGGAATGTCTGTATCTGAGGCCACAGACAAATTAAAAGCAGACGGACTGGAGATTGGTGAAATTACAGAAGAATATAGCGAGGTGGAAGCAGGAAAAATTATTTCACAAAGCTATACTCAGGGACAAAAAGTTCCAGAAGGTACGAAAATCGATGTTTGCGTAAGTAAAGGTCCGGAAGAAGTAGTGCTAACCTATAATGTATCTTTTAGTGGGACATTAAAGCTGGTGGAAAGTGAATTGAGTGAGGAAGTTACTGCAGTTAATGTTAATATTATTTATCGTCAGACCAGTGGTAACACCACAGTAGATCATAAGATTTATTCTCAGTCCAATGTTAGTGCTGAAGGATTTTCAGTAGACATGTCAACAGTAGACAGTTTAAAAGGTCTACAGGATGCTAGTGGTGAGTTGGTTATTATGATTACAGATGTTGAGTCTGGAACGGCAGTTGCTTTTGATAAGAGTGGAATTGTAAAAAATACAGAAACGGTGCAACAATAATGACAGGAAAAATCATAAAAGGAATTGCAGGATTTTATTATGTTCATGTTCCTGAACAGGGGATATATGAATGCAAGGCAAAAGGTGTGTTTCGCAATAAAAAAATAAAACCTTTGGTTGGAGATAATGTTGAAATCGAAGTGTTGGACGAAGAAAAGAAAATTGGTAACATGACAGATATTTGTGAGAGGACGAATCAGCTGGTTCGTCCGGCAGTTGCCAATATTGACCAGGCTTTGATTATATTTGCCACGTTGCATCCAAATCCTAATTTTAACCTGTTGGATCGATTTTTATTGATTATGTCGAAGCAACAGGTTAAAACTATGATATGCTTTAACAAAATGGACATGGTGGATGAAAAGGCAATTTGTGAATTAAAGGAGCATTATGAGGCTTGTGATAATGAAGTGATGTTTACCAGTACTTATACCAAAGAGGGCATCGAATTTTTAAAGGAAAAGCTGAAGGGAAAAACAACTGCTTTGGCAGGACCTTCCGGAGTAGGAAAATCTTCTATTCTCAATGCCCTGGCTTCCGATATGGTAATGCAGACTGGTGAGATTAGTGAAAAAATCAAAAGAGGAAAGCATACCACAAGACATTCGGAATTGATTCACATTGAAGGAAACACTTATATCATGGATACACCGGGATTTAGCTCTTTGTATATTGACGAATTTGAAAAAGATGAGTTAAAGGATTATTTTACAGAATTTCTTGAATATTCTAAGTATTGTAAATTTTCCGGTTGTGTTCATATCAGTGAACCGGATTGTAAGGTAAAAGAGGCATTATCGGAAGGCAGAATTAATCAAATCCGCTACGATAATTACTTGGAAATGTATCAGGAATTAAAAGATAAAAGGAGATGGTAGTATGAGTAAGGAATTGATTTTATCACCGTCTATGCTGTCTGCTGATTTTTCATGTTTGGGACAGGAACTTACGCAGATTGTAAAGGGTGGGGCGAAGTACATTCATATCGATGTGATGGATGGAGCATTTGTTCCTAACATTTCTTTTGGAATGCCGGTTATGAAGTCTTTGAAAAAATGGAAAGAGGCGCATCAGGCAGATTTAATTTTTGATGTACATCTTATGATAGAAGAACCTGCCAGATTTATAGATGATTTCAAGGAGGCAGGGGCAGATATTATTACGGTACATGCTGAGAGTACCAAGCATTTAAATCGTACCATAGCTGCCATAAAAGAAGCCGGTATGAAGGCGGGAGTAGCTTTGAATCCTGCAACTCCATTATCTGTACTTGATTATGTTATGGATGATATTGATATGATTTTGGTGATGAGTGTAAATCCAGGCTTTGGTGGACAAAGTTTTATCCCTCAGACCATGAAGAAATTAAAAGATACAAAAGCCATGATTGGTGACAGGGATATTGATATCCAGGTAGATGGTGGTGTGAACCTCAACAATGCAAAGGATATCATTTTGGCAGGAGCCAATGTGTTAGTAGCAGGTTCCGCTGTTTTTGGAAAGAATACTCTGGAACAATGTAAAGCATTTCAGAATTTATTTGAAAACATAAAGCAAAGCGTGTAGCTTTGCTTTTTTTTAAGGAAGGTGTAAAACAATGCATATAGCACTGGTTTTAAATGGAAAGGTAAAAAAAAGCTTTCTTTTAGAATATCAAGAGCAAAATCCCATTGACTTCTGGATTGCCGTGGATGGTGGAATCCGGCATTTTACAAAGGAACTTTTTCCGGATTTATTTCTAGGGGATATGGATTCTTGTAATGTTGTTCCCGATGGGTTTAGTTCGGAAGAAAAGGCAGTTTTTCTTCAGGAAAACTATGGATTAAGTCAGGAAAAGATAAAAAAATTTCCTTGTGAAAAAGATGAAACGGACTCAGAACTTGCATTGCAAGAAGCCATTTCCATGGGTGCTAAGAAAATTACGATTTTTGGATGGAATGGAAACAGAATCGACCATGTATACGGAAATATTTCCTTGCTTACGTATGGAATCAAACATCAGATTTCCATTGTTTTAGAAGATAAAAATAACAGGGTATTTTTGGTGAAAGAACCAGTTCAGGTTTTAAAAAATGGTTTTTCTTATCTTTCTTTGTTTTCCTATAGTGAGGAAGTTACGGGACTGACATTAAGAGGAGTGAAATATGAAGTGACGGACTTTATCTTGCGAAAGGGAATGGTAAGGGGAATTAGTAATGAGATTACAAAAGATGAGGCTTGCATTACAATGAAAAATGGGGAGTTGTTGGTGATGCAAAGTAAAGAGGAGTAAGAGAAAGAATGATAAGAGATGATATTGAAATCAAGATAGAGGATTTTAATGATAAAATGTCATTACTAAAATTCGTGCAATATACAAAATACAAGGAGTGGGAATAGGAATGAAAATAATCACATTATGTGGAAGTTTAAAGTTTCAAAAAGAGATGATGATGGTTGCTGAAAAAATGGCATTAAAAGGAAATTGTATTCTTACACCGGTTTATCCAATAATAGAAAACTGTGAAAGAACGGATGAACAGTTAAGTAAATTGAAGGAAGCACATTATAAAAGAA
>JBGVLX010000070.1:0-12416 GCA_045124495.1 Lachnospiraceae bacterium | reverse complement strand
TTTTTTCCTATTCCTACAATTCTTCTATCTCACTATTTTCTTTCTTTTCTATGCCTTCCTCTAAAGTTTGAGTTTCCTCTTCCTCAGCCGCTTCTGCTTCTTTTTTTCGTTTCTTTTCTTTTTTCTTCTCTTTTTGAGACTTTTTCGCCTCTTCACTTTTCACCGGTTCAGGTAAGGTTCCTTCCGGTTGTGCATATACCACTCTGTACTTGCTTCTATCAATTCCTTTTTCCATAAGGCGTTTCTTTACAAACTCACGAAGCAAGGTATAAATCAAAGAAAACATTGGAATGAATAAAAGCATTCCTTTTACACCAAACATACTGCCACCGGTACTTACTGCTATCAACACCCAGATGCCCGGTAAACCAATGGAGTTCCCTACAACATATGGATAAATCAGGTTTCCTTCTAATTGTTGTAACACAAAGAACAGGACGATAAACCACAAAGCCTGCATTGGATCTACCATTAAAATCAGAAAAGCTCCTACTCCCAGTCCGATAAATGCTCCAAAAATAGGAATTAAAGCAGTAACTGCAATCAGAACTCCCACCAGCATCGCATATGGGAACTTAAAAATACTCATGGCGATAAAAAACATACTTCCAAGAATAATTGCTTCTACCACCTGTCCGGATAAAAAGCTGGAAAAAATACGGTCCGCAAGTTTTCCGATTCTTATCACCTCATCGGCCTTTTCTTCCTTTAACACTGCATAGAAAAACTGTTTACAGTGACTAGCCAGTTTTTCCTTTTGCAACAAAATATAAATGGCAAATACGAAACCTATACCAAAGTTCACCACTGAATTTACTAAATTTCCAACAATATCAATGGTAGTATTTACAAAACCGCCAACACCATTTTTCACAAATTTAAGAGATTGACTCACAGTTTCCTTCCAGTCAAAATCTGAAAGCATCTTTTCCGCTTCCACAATATATCCTTCAATCTCAGGATGTTTTTCTGCCACCTTGTCTCCCCACTGAATTACATCTTCTATGGCTCCCGGAACTCTTTGACCAATGCTTTCAATGGTGCTATACAATTCCGGAAAAATCAATGTAAAAATAGCCCATAACACCAAAATCAAAAGAACCAGTGTAGTAAGAAGACTTAAAATCCTTCCTAACCTCTTATGTCTTACCTTCTTATATAATCCCTGTTCCAATGATCTCATGGGAACATTAATTACAAATGCTATAACTATACCGATGATAAACGGATTCACAATTGCCACAAGGTATTTTATACCAAGAAGCAGACTTCGATAATTCATTGCCACTACATACAACAACACAGCAAAAGCTACTAATAAAAAATATGACCTTATCTTCTTTTCGTTTTTCATTATAATCCCCTTTCTTTTTTAGTGATTTTATCCTAATTCCCATATAAAAGCAAGATACAAATCCCCGTACCCTAATGATTTTTTTCTTGCGAAAGTCGTTTTTTGTGCCTATAATAATACTGAGAAAATAACAAAGGAAAGGAAACGTGCATATTGTCCATTCTTTCATACTGTTTATTTGGGCAGTTTCGCAAAACCTCTTGCGAAATGCATGGGTGTAACAATGAAAAAACAAACCATTGGATTTATTGGACTAGGATTAATCGGAGGTTCCATTGCCCGCTGCATAAAGGCGCAGGCCCCGGAACATTCTATCTACGTATATAATGCAAGACATCCCTACATAAAAGAAGGCCTTAAGTTAGCCTTAGAAGAACACACCATAGATAACATTATTTCTGATCTAAACGATTTTTCCGTATGCGATATTATCTTTTTATGCGCTCCTGTTATGGTAAATGTATCTTATCTGGAGAAGTTAAAAACCATTATCAAACCGGATTGTATCCTTACAGATGTGGGAAGTGTAAAAAAAGATATCCATGACGCCGTGAAAAGACTGGATTTAGAATCCCAGTTCGTAGGCGGACATCCTATGGCAGGTTCCGAAAAAATCGGTTACGAATATTCTTCCCTTGATATGTTAACGGATGCTTATTATCTCATCACTCCTACTTCAAAAACACCGGAAACTATGGTACAGACTTTAAAAGAAATCGCAGGATATTGTCACTGTCGCACCATGATACTTGAAGCCGGCCAGCACGATGATGCTACCGCTGCCATCAGCCACGTTCCTCATGTAATTGCTGCAAACCTTGTAAATATGGTAGCAAAACACGATAATTTGGAACAGCACATGAGACACTTAATGGCGGGAGGATTTAAAAGCACTACCAGAATCGCCTCCTCCTCACCCCAGATGTGGCAGAACATCTGCCTTTCCAATACAGATTGTATCTTAAAATACCTGGATTCTTATCAGGAATCCTTAGCGGAATTTAAAGAAATCCTTATAAATAAAGATGAGGAAAAAATCATGGAATTTTTCTCAAATGCAAAGGAATACCGTGATTCTGTAATCTAAAAAAGAAACAAGTCGGTTAATAAAATCCGGCAAAAATGTTTGCCGCGATGACTGTTAATAACCCTGTTATCACAAGAGAAAGGCTGCTCATGGCCCCTTCAATTTCTCCCATTTTAAACGCTTTTGCAGTTCCCATGGCATGGGAAGAGGTACCAAGTGCCACTCCCTTTGCGATGGGATTTTTTATCCGGAACAGTTTCATCACTGCTTCTCCCATCATGTTTCCTATGATTCCCGTAAGCACAATGGCGGCCACTGTAATGGTTACAATTCCCCCTAGTTCTTCCGAAGCCCCCATTCCTATGGCAGTGGTAATGGATTTCGGCAAAAATGTTACATACTCTTCATGAGAAAGGGAAAATGCCACTGCAAGGCCTAAAATACTTGCCGCACTTGCGATGACTCCGGATAAAACCCCGGCCATAATTGCCAGAAAATGCTGTTTTAACAGTTTTATCTGCCGGTATAACGGAAGTGCGAAACAAATGGTTGCCGGTGTCAATAGAAAGTTGATATAGGAACCACCAATTTCGTATACATTATAGTCAATTTTTCCTACTATCAAAACAAGAATCACCAATAAAATCCCAATTAATAAAGGATTGAAAATCGGTGCCCGAAATTTCTTATTACACCAGACTCCAACCCAATATCCCAAAAGACTAAGAGCAATTCCAAAAAAAGCCGAATTCATAATGGTTTCTTTCACTTTTCCTGCACTCCCTTTTTCTTTAATATCCAATCTGTCACTTTTCCGGTCACCACCATGGTAAATATAGTTCCCAAGGTAATCGCTAGAATCAGTGGCAATAACAAACTCTTCAAGGCTTCCCATTTCGTCATCAGACCGACTCCTGCCGGAATGAACAGAACCGGCATAATTTCAACCAAAAAATCTGCCGTTTCTTTGATTTGTTCCTCTTTTATTAATCCGGTAAGCAATGCCACAAACAGTAAAATCAGTCCATAAATACTTGCAGGTACCGGAAATGGCAGTAGTCCGTAAAGAATCTCCCCCAGAAAAGAAAATATCATAATTATCATAAACTGTTTTACGTACTTCATAGTAATCTCCATCCAAAACCGAAACTCTAAATAACTCCAACTAATCTCGAATCATTCTAATAACTCTAAATAATTTCAATTAGTCTCAAATCATCCTAATAACTCTAAGTAATTCCAACTACTCTCAAATCACTCTAATAACTCTAAATCTCAGTTTTTTCATCCTTCCACTTTATTACTACCCTCACCATATAAATGATCGTGAAGAAATAGCTTAAATAATAAAATACCGTCGGCTCGTACTCTACGCCACGTAAGATATGCCAAAGCTGGAACAACTGGCAAAAAACTCCGAATGTAGAAGCATAAATACCACTCTTAAACAATTTTCCAAAGGCAATCCGTTTTCCCATATATTTTGCTACAATATCTGCAATAAAGGATGTCGTTAAAACATACATCAAGGTCTGTAGGAAAAATGCCAGACCTTCAAATACAATCAAAAGCACTGAAACAATCCATGCGGAGATATAAATAAATTCCACCAGTGCCTCTTTGGTTAACCCCTCTGCTGCAAACATGGAAATCGGAAAGGTACTATATTTCTCACCCAAAAGATACACATCCATTTTATCTTTTGTAATGTATACTTCCTGTATCCCTTCACCCTTAATGTCTTCTGCCGCAAACTCTGAAATATCGGTATTTGCCACGATATGAAGCGAATATTCCTCGTCCGCAAATTCATAGACTCCTCCTTCAATTTGCAGTACTCCATCCTGAATCTGAAACTCAGGAATCTTCTCCTTGAGTTCTTCTTTTTCTATTCCATTCACAGAAATATTGATAAAATTTACTACTGCCGTTACAAAAAAAGTCCAAAAAAGAATATATATGACAGGTTTCCACCATTTCTTTGCTGCCAGTTCCGGATACTTTTCCGGATGAAAAAGCGCTGTTATCAATTGCATATGCTATACTTCCTCCTATTAATCCTTCTGTTACCATTTCCACGTAAACCATTTGCGAAACCTAACGCAGCCGTAATTTAAGCCATTCCGGTTCATGATTTACTATGTAGTATGTGCAATGGCCACCGTAATATCATCCCCACACCCCATACGACTGGTTTCCATCAGCCAGTTTCTGAGATTTTTTGAAACTTTTTCTTCCCCATATAAATTGATTGCCTGATAATATTCCTTGCAACCTTTGTAAAATTCTTTCTGATTTAAATAACTATTGGCAAACCCATCCGTCGCCAATAAAAACATATTCGGTACCACTCTTGGTTCGGTGGTATCGTAAACCTTCGTGCAGACATATTTCCAAGGGGCAGAAAGTGCTAAAGAATTGGTCTCCACTCCTAACATCTTCTCTCCCATGGTAAGCTCCCTCAACGTTCCATTCTCAATGTATATAATATTCCCATCACCAATCTGGAACACATAAAAAAAATCCTTTGTGATTACAATGCCAAGTAAGGTACTTCCATATAACATCGCAATTTCATCCAAATTTTCTGATGACCCGGATGCTTTTTTCGTTCTGATTTTCCCTGCATGGGCCCTTGCAACCCTTCGCCGCCATTCCTGGACAATGGCTTTCGCAAAGGGCTTGTCCCCTTTTTCTTCAAAGAACCTTCGGAATTCTGTTTTTCCCGGTTGTTTTCGGTATACATTCAGAACCCCGTCACAAAACACATTCACCGCGATTTTAGAACCGGTATCACTAAAGGGACAACGGGCAGAACCATGACCATCTGCCACCGCCATCACTGTAAAATCCTTAAACACCAACGTTTTCCCGGCATCCTGACAACGCACCTGCTGCCTCACATGATTCGCTCCGGTCACACTCCTCTTAAGAGTCGTAATTGGCATGGTACCCCTCCTTGTTATAGATGTCCTGGACTCAACATACATTGACCCCCGTCATCTTAAAATGCTTTTTACATTCTTCTACCATACATCCGCTGCATCAATATCATCTTCCGTTGGAATCGTATTCATATCCAATGGCAATAAGGAATTTGCAGTTGGATTACTATTTGGTGCTGATACCTGTTTTGCCACAGTACTTGCCCATTTGATCATTTTAACCAATGCCTGTGGATTGTTTGCCTGTAACACTAAATCCTTATTTCCCGTAAACTCCGCAAGCATTTCATCATCTGCATCCGTACCGATGGAAATGGCAATCTTTACTGCCTTCTTTCCCCATGGTAATGCCATTAATTTCTGAATGGCAGCACGATAATCATCGGTTGGTCTTCCATCGGAAAGAACCACGATAACCGGTGGCAATGCCCGGTCTGACATCGGAGGAATCGTAAGTTGCTCAGCCAGCATACCAAATGCCTCACCAATATCAGTAAGTCCGTGAGCCTTAAATGGCTTAAAGCTGAATTCTTCAATCGGAGTAGGCTCTTCCTGCTCCCACTTTGCCCCTGTGGAAAAGGCAATGGTACGAATCAAAAGCTGGGCATTGGGATTATCCTCAGCTGCTGCTCTCATATCCGGAATCGTCTGCTTAATGGCATAATTCACAGATTCCATTTTTTCCCCTTCCATAGAACCACTACAATCCACTAACCAAAAGAAATGTAATGGTCTGCTTGCTAACTGTCCACCTGGTCTTTTTAACATCTCTATCATATCTACACCCGTGCATTTCGTAAACTAATTTACGAAACTGGCCCAAAAAACAAGTTGAAAGACTGGGCAATCTGCACTTTTCCTTTCTTTTTTTCATTTCTTTCAACCTTTAGCCGCCTATACCTCAATTATTCACAACATATCTTGTAAACCGTCACTAACACGGCTATATTTTCTAACATAACACTATCTGTTTCCGGCAAGGATAAAATCTCCTTTTACAGAGCCAAAATCAATTTCACTTCCATTTACCACAGGAGCTTTTTTCCCCTTAGGAACCTGGGTTTTCGTCCCATCTGCCTTTCTATACTGCCAGGAAGTATCTGTATCATTACAAATTCCCAAAAGATCGGGATGGTTCGGATTTACCTCAACATGCCCAAAATAGGTATCTAAATCGTACTCTCCACTGACATAGTATTTTCGAATCTTCTTGTGTTCCTTTAGTAATATGTGGTTTTTCCCAATTCGTAACCTGTCCGGAACCTTAAGATCCGCCCTGCAGCACCAGCACTGATGCGCCTCATCTGCCTTTTCCTGGTCGTAAAAATTTTCCACCCCGCATTTTTCACAAATCAAAATGGAATCCATTAGACGAAGAAAGGCTGCCTGCCACTGCCGTTCCACAATGCGGTTTTCCGGTTCTCTTATTCCCTTGGTAAATGCCTCCACAAATAAATCCTTAAAGAATTTCGGATACACCTTCCAGTATGCCAATGCATTATCATGATAACCGGAAAGTGCCTCATTGGATTTATCTTCCGGGTCAAAGATAAACACCGGATTACTTCCATACAACAGATTCATGGCACTGACATCCATGCACTTAATGGAGGCTTCTCTTTTTCCTTCCAAGGGATGATGGAGCATAAACATATAGAACAACAACACCGCCATAGAATATAAATCTGTATCCGTGGACGGCTTAGCCTGTCCGGTTACAATTTCCGGTGCCATAAATCTCTGAGTTCCATAAACGCTGGTATCCTGTTTTCCATTTACTGCCACATTATCATTGTCGCAAATTAAAACATCCCCATTTTCCGGGTCAAAAAATACATTTCCAAAAGAAATATCCCGATAACAATATCCTTTGGAATGTAATTTCTGATATCCTAAAGTCAGGTTAAATCCTGCCTTGCAAAGGTGGTAAAAACTCGGCTCCGCCGTACGCTTCATCAAATCCACAATGCTTTTATACCGTTCCGGTCGTAAAGGCATCACATAACCATAAGTACTTCCATCATCAAGGATGTCCATAGGCCAAAGAAAACTTTCATCCGGTGCCCCCTGGTCAATGAGCCGGTCCAGATTGTCTTTCTGGGCACTGCTGGCCATATGCTTAAAGTACCACTTCAAGGCATAATACTGACCTTCGGACTCTACCATATAAACTTCACCCTGACCTCCGGATCCTAAAAACTCCACGATTTCATACTCTATATCATTTTCAGAGAACATTCTTTTTCCTATTTTAAGAGTTCCTTCCATCCTGTTCCTCCATATCCTTTTTCCTTAGCTGCTCTGAATCAAACTGATAATTTCCATAAGTTACTTTCACCGATTTTCTGGATAATACTGACTCAAACACGAACTCACCCAGACGATTAATGCTGTATGGAAGAACGATTTCTTCCAATTTTCCACATTCTGAAAAAGCGTAATCCCCTATGGCCATCACTCCGGAATCAATCTGAACCTTGGATAACTGATTACAAAAGCTAAAGGTTCTTTCATGAATGGAAGCCAAAGTCCCGGGAATATGAATGGATTCAATTCCGCTCATAGCAAAGGCTTCATTTCCCATTTCTTTTAACATGGAAGGCAGAATAACCGATTTTAACTGGGTGCAATTATAAAACGCCTGTCTTCCAATGTACTTTACAGAATCCGGAATCTGAATTTTCTTAACATCATTTCGATGGGCAAAAGCCTTTTTCCCAATGGCAACCACTGGCTTATCATCAATTTCCTCTGGAATTTTAATTCCCTTTCCAATATTTAAAATCCGGTCCACCACCATGCCATGGTGGCTAACCTGGTAGGAATACAAAAAGGAGCAGTAATGATTCTGATAAACCTTAAACTTACTCTCTACCGGTTCCTCTGCCTCTTCTTCCGGTTTTATCAGCTTTACTCCTAATAACTCAGCAATATTGGCAGGAAGTTTTAATATCTGGACCCCATAAGCGAAACACCAGAAATTCACTGCCCATCTCGCCATTTCGGAATGGGTAGCATTGGCATCGATCATTCTTTTCACAAATCTGGCCGTAAATTTCTGATTGATTTCTTCCTCTTTCCGCAATGCCTCCACAATCCCTGTATCGTAAGAAGCAAGCAGCAAATTACTCTCTAACACATAGCCCGGCAGAATATCCTTCAGACAGTTGGTTAGTATGTTTTTGCTTTTTATAATCTCCGGTCTGTCTATTAACAGCTGTATAAATGTATCTTCAAAAATCTGCGTATGATACTGTCCCAAGATTTTTTCCTCCTGCACTTTGTTTTTTCTTGTGATTTTACCACAAAATCCGTCTCTTGTGAACCACTAATAAAGACAACACATTTTCGCTCACATCCGGATCGTTACTGTTCAAAGGTGAGCAGTAATTTCAGTTCTTTTTTTTACTATGCAACAGGTAACAGTCTTTCTGCCACTCACCCTAATGAAGTCGATTCCTTTTTTATATCTTAATGATTCCATTTTTATTTTCTATCTTAAATTTAGACCTTCTTAGCTTTTTCTAACAGTTCTTTTACCTTTTCAACCTTTGTTTGTTTCATTACTTCCTGACACAACGCTTGTGCCTCAGGCATCGTCCAATTCCGAATCAATTGGCGTACCTTCAATACTTCAGAAGGAATCACAGAAAATTCCTTTAACCCCATTCCCATAAGTACCGGGATAAAATAAGAATCACTGGCCGCTTCTCCACACATAGCTACCGGAATCCCATTTTTATTTCCTTCCTCAATAATCCGTTTCATGGCACGCATCACGGAAGGATAATAAACACTATATAAATCGGAAACCTTAGAATTTCCCCGGTCCACTGCCATAACATACTGGGTCAGGTCATTGGTTCCAATGCTGAAAAAGTCTGCATATTGGGCTAATATATCCGCCACCATAACTGCTGACGGAGTCTCCATCATAATCCCCACAGGAATTTTTGCATCAAAGGGAATGTCCTGCATAATAAGGCGAATCATTTCCTCATTTATGAGTTCTTTTGCTTTTTCAAATTCCTCCGGACAGGTAATAAATGGAATCAGAATCCGAATCGAACCAAATGCGCTGGCACGTAATATAGCACGTATCTGTACTGCAAACACTTTTGGATTCTGGATACAATACCGTATGGCACGAAAACCAAGGAATGGATTCGACTCTTCCTTTAACCCTAACGCTTCCACCGGCTTATCTCCACCTGCATCCAAAGTACGAATGACCAAGGGCCTTCCCTGCATACATTCCACAGCCTCTTTATAAGCCAAAAACTGTTCCTCTTCATCCGGTATGGTATCCCGGTTCATAAATAAAAACTCAGTACGATAAAGACCAATTCCCTGGGCATCCTGTTCTAAGGCTTTTTTCGTATCCTGTATGGAGCCTGCATTGGCATGTACTTCAAATAATACACCATCCTTTGAAATCGTCTTTAAACCAATGTACTCCTTCAGACTCTCTTTCTCCTCTTGAACATTCTTTTTTCTTCGTTCATAAAATTTTATGGTACTTTCTTCCGGTTTTAGAATTAAAATGCCATCTTCCCCATCCATAACCAAAGGCTTTCCTTCCGGAATCCGGCTTATCACATCCTCCACACCTACAACTGCCGGTATTTCCATGGCCTTTGATATAATGGCAGCATGGGAAGTAGGGCCCCCTCTTTGGGTAATAATCCCCGCAATTTTATCCGCATCCAGCATAGCAGAAATATGGGGAGACAATTCCTCCATTACCAAAATGGTATTTTGGGGCATCTTGCTAAAATCCACTTCTCCCACATTTAATAATCCCCTTAACAACCCTTGTTTTACATCTTCTAGGTCAGATATCCGTTCTTTCATCCTGTCATCCTCAAGACTGTCCAAAGTCTGAATTGCCCGGTTAAATACCTCTTCTACTGCTGCCTCAGCATTTATCCGAAACTCTGTTATCATCTTTTGAATGGGTTCCGTTAACTCCGGATCATCTAACACAGCATTATGAGCTAAAATGATCTGTCCATCTTTTTCCCCCACACTGGCAGATAACTGCTTTGAAAGCTCCAGATTCTTCTGTTTCAGGCTGGAGACTGCCTCTTCAAACCGTTTTCTTTCCGTTTCTTCCTCTTCCACCAGAATATGCTCGATTTTAAGTTCTTCTTTCTTTAATACCACTGCCGTTCCAATCCCGATTCCCCTTGATACCCCGATTCCTTTTAATATAACTTCTCCCATAATACCCTCCTAGACTTCTTTTCGCTTTCCGTAAAACTACATATTATCCCTTATTTTTCATTTTCTTTTAACACTTATCTGAGATTTCTTTCGGTATATATGCCTTTACATAGATTCCGTCATCCCTGTATTCTTCTTCTAATAGTTGTCCATATTTACGAATCAAAGAAATCACCCCTGCATCCTTGTAATCGTAAACTTTTTCCAACAAGATTTTCTGTTCTCGTAATACCTCTTCAATGGTTTCTAACACCTGGTCTAATCCATCCCTGTTCTTGGCAGAAATCGGAACTGTAGTTTTTGCCTTAAAGTCCTTAAGAATTTCTGCTTTGTCAATCTTATCCTGTTTGTTAAACAGGGTAATAATGGTTTTATCCATGACTCCAAGCATTTCCAAGGTTTCATATACTGCATGCATCTGCTTTTCCACTCTTGGATTTGAGGCATCTACTACATGTAAAATCAAATCGCTATACTTGGCTTCTTCCAAAGTGGAGCGAAAGGCATCTACCAGGTGATGTGGTAATTTACGAATGAATCCTACGGTATCCGTCAGCATAATCTGCTGCCCACTAGGCAGGGTAAAATTTCTGGTAGTAGGGTCCAAAGTAGCAAACAACTGATCTTCCTCTAATACCCCTGCATCCGTCAGACGATTTAACAATGTAGACTTTCCGGCATTGGTATACCCCACAATACAAACCAATGGCGTCTGATTCTTACTTCTTTGCTGTCTTTGTACTGCCCTGTGACGTTTTACTTCTTCTAGCTCCTTGCTTAACTGTGCCACTCTGTCCTTAATCAAACGACGGTCCATTTCCAATTTCTTTTCACCGGGACCCTTGCTTCCAATACCGCCTCCAAGCCTTGATAAGGAACGTCTTAAACCTACCAGACGGCTGGCACGGTACTTTAACTGCGCCAATTCTACCTGTATAATACCTTCTCTGGTCAATGCCCTCTTAGCAAAAATATCCAGAATCACCAAGGTACGGTCCATAATCTTTAATTCCAAAGCATCTTCCAGATTACGAATCTGTGCCGGAGAAAGTTCATCATCACAAACAATTCCGTCTGCTCCGGTTGCTAAGGCAAGTTCCCTGATTTCCTCTATTTTTCCCTTTCCTACGTAAGTAGCCTGGGAAACATTTTCCCGCTTCTGAATGACTTCTCCTACGCAGATTCCTCCTGCGGTCTTCACCAATTCCTCCAACTCTTCCAAAGATTCCAAGGAATCGTCATAGTCACTGGTGCTTACGGAAACTAAAATTAACTTCTCCGCTTCCTCTTTATTTTCGTACATTTTATCCTTTTTACTTTCTTCTAAATCCATGTTATCCTGAGACAAACTCATCATAAACCTCCATTAAGACTTGCTACCTTTTGAATATATCGCAGTCTCTCATATCATATCATTTTACCACATTTTCCTGACACTATTCCATTACTTATAATTTTACCATTCAATAATATATCGGTCAATTTCTTTCTTCGTGAAAATTTCATCATCCTCTCGCCCATTTAGTATCTTTACAATTTACCAACCTTAATAAAAGGATTTACATCTTTTAAAAATCCACCTATAATTTAAATATGAATACTAGGTAATTGTGAAACTATAATATTCTATGTAAGCGTGATGTAAAAGAAATAAATCAACGCAGGCACGCTTTCGCTGCGTTCGGCTCGTAGCGGTACTACTCCTCAATGATTCACGACATATCTTGTAAACCGCCACTAGCGTGGCTAAGTGCCACCTTTAGGTGTCACCTGTTTACAAGCTACGTCAATTGACCTTTTAATCATAGAAAGATAATTATTAGCAAGTAAACTTGCATAATTATCTTTCTATGATTAAGGCCGT
>JBGVLX010000069.1:0-2771 GCA_045124495.1 Lachnospiraceae bacterium | reverse complement strand
ATTGTTATAATAAAAAAGAAGGCTACCGTATTGCAGAACGGTTGCCCTGAAATTAATTGGAAAGTTTAAAAAAAGTAACTGTCCGAGTTTCTGAGGCTAAGGACAGTTACTTTTTTGCATTTTTTCCGAGTTCATATCCTAATTTATATGCAGCACCGCATAAAATACTAACAATGCCTAATGCATAATAAATCGTTTGTATACTAATCGTTATCATCCGCAAAACCTCCTTTCTGAAAACAAACGGCACAATTTACCATCTATGTAAACTGGGCTCGTACTCCCAGATTGGAGAGCAACCGTCCTACCGTACATTAGTAGCACTTCGTTAACATTATAATCCATTACAACGGTAGTCGTCAATGGAATACAGGTTCAAAAATTGTTTATAAATGAGAATATTATAGGAAAAGTCGTCAATATTTAAACTAAAATCCAGTTTTTTAAAGTAAAATCCACGAAAGCCATTCTTTTTCTGATTTTTAGGAAAAAGAGTGGCTTTTCTTATGAAAAATTGTTACTATGAAGACGGATATGGTGGAGTCGGAGTGAAAAATGGGCACACGAAGCCAAAAGTGACATTTGACCTGTTGGTTTTTTCAGAGTAAATGCCACCCTTAGGGTTGACTTATAAAACTGTCTCCCATGGTT
The DNA here is from genome assembly GCA_045124495.1 of Lachnospiraceae bacterium. Taxonomy (GTDB): domain Bacteria; phylum Bacillota; class Clostridia; order Lachnospirales; family Lachnospiraceae; genus RGIG1668. The sequence continues at coordinate 2,120 of JBGVLX010000069.1, read as the reverse complement.
GTTGCATCAATGTTTTATGATGTTAAATTGTTACAAGATTCAAGTCGTTCAACCAATTCATGGTAAGCTTCTATATATGCTTCCAATTCTTGGTCGAGGTCATATATCTTTAGAAGATAATGACAGATGTCATCAATGAGCCGATTGTATTCGTTGCGGAGTTGTTCGCAAGTATACGACTTTGTGTGTCCTTTTTCATCGACTGCAATCATGTCATCAAATAGTGGTTCTAAGTAACTTATTCTTTTGTAATTCAGTCGTTCTTTTCGAATGTCTTCTTTTGTAATCACGATTATGCATCCTCCTTTTTGAGAAACTTGTGAAAGACTGCCGGTGTGAGAGTAACATCATTTGCAGGTATCCTGTTACAACCGAGACAGTCAAGTACCTTTTGCCCATACAGAAAAGCAAGTGCATCATAAGGACACTTGTCACCGAGACTTTTTCGTGTCAGAGAATTAATATTGTCCATCATGTGACTAATCATTTCTTGGGTGTAATCATCGAGGCTGGTTCCTTTTGGAATGCAGTAGCGAATCAACTCATGATTGCGTTCGGCAGAGCCTTTTTGTTCCGGCGAGGAAGGGTCGCAATAGTAAATGCGAGTTCGGCGATTCTCTTGGCCATCAAATTCAATCTTTATTGGATTTGAGAACTCTGCACCATTGTCGGTCAATAGGATGGGCATGATTTTCAGAAATATATCTGAACGCAGTTCTATGTAAAGACGTTCAAAAATATCAATGACCGACTGTGAATCGTTCGCGTCACGCAAAAATGCAAGCATGAATTCTGCTTTGACAAAATGTAGTGTAAGAAGGACTTTTCCGCCCTTTTTACCTTCAACGGAATCCATTTCAGTAATTGGAAGATCTGGATTCTGTGCGATGTATTGCTGATAGTCTTCGTATGTTCGTCCAATTCGACAGTTTTTATCAATTTTGACCTGTTTTTTTGTTTTGCGAGGAGAATAGCGTACTTTTCTTGGAAGGTCGATGTTGCGGGCGGTAAAAACGTTGTAACCTATTAAACGGTAGATGGTACTCTCACTAATCATGATGGAATCTTTGTTGTTTACACAAATGTGGTGAATGGACTGTCCTTTTCGAATGAGTGGAGAGATAATGGAGTCAATGTGTTCGATTTCACGTGGCTCCAGAGAAAGTCCTTGTCGAGCTTCGGAAAGAACATCCCGATATTCCTGATGCGCGGCATCTGCTTGGTAAAAAGCTTTTTGAAGGGTGCAGGTCGGAAGTTTTTGACAGCCATTGCAGACATATGGCGGACGGTTTAAAAGAGAACATCTTTCTTCTGAAAAATCAGGGCAGTTTTTGTTACAATGCTGACAACTCCAACACATCACACGCTTGCCGGTACGAGTACACGTTTTGCAGATGTGACGCTTGTCGCAATGAAAGCGATGTCTACAGGCATTATGAGGCAGACCGCCCCTGGCTCCTGTACGTTTAAAAATGCGGTGATTGCGGATTTCCTTGGATATGGTTGTGCAGTCTTTTGACAACATAGCACCAATGGATTTAAAAGATTCTTGTTTGTTAAGACTAGAAGCAATATCGATTCGTTCTTGGAGTGTTAAATGTTTACTCATATGTTTTGCCCTCCTGTGAGCAACAACTGGGAGACACTTATAGTATAAATTTTTCTCAAAGTAATTTCCACCTTGAAAATTTTCAGAGTAAAATCCACCATGATTGAATCTGGGGTGGATTTTACTTTGGAAATTAAATAATGTTGTAAAAATAGCCGAAAAACGCGAAATATACTTGACAAAAGTTGGTGAAAACGATATAACAGTAGACAAGAGCGTGAATATCATAGAAGTATGATTTTCTATGTTTTAAATAAGAGGAGGAAATACCCATGAACAGAGCAGAATTAATTGCAGCAATGGCAAAGAAAGCTGACTTGACACAGAAAGACGCTGAAAAAGCATTAAAAGCTTTTACAGAAGTTGTAGCTGATGAATTAAAGAAAGGTGACAAGATTCAATTAGTTGGATTCGGTACTTTCGAAGTTGGCGAAAGAGCAGCAAGAGAAGGAAGAAATCCACAAACTGGCGAAACAATGACAATCGCAGCTTGCAAAGCTCCTAAGTTTAA
>JBGVLX010000068.1:0-11738 GCA_045124495.1 Lachnospiraceae bacterium | reverse complement strand
TAGGAATTTCCAAAAAGACAGATGGAAACGTTTATGCAATGGTTTCACCAAGAATGGTTGGTAAGAATCATCCGTTATATAGTGTAAATGATGTGTTTAATGCTATTTTTGTAAATGGTAATGTTTTAGGCGATGTTATGTTTTATGGAAGTGGAGCAGGTAAATTGCCAACTGCTAGTGCGGTGGTATCTGACGTAGTAGACGCAGTAAAACATACCGGTACCAATATCATGACTATCTGGGAACAGGAAAAATTACAGCTAGGAGATTTTGGTAACTGTAAGAATCAATTTTTTGTTCGTGTATCAAAAGACAAAGAAGCAGTAGCGAAAGAATTATTTGAAATTGCAAAAGAAGTAAAATGCGATGAAGTAACAGGTGAATATGCATTTGTAACGGAACTTATGACAGAAGCTGAATTCAGTGAAAAAGCAGAAAAGGCAGAAGTAATCAGCTCCATTCGTTTGGCATAGTCCGGAAAGGAAGATAGAAATGAAATATGTGATTGTATTAGGCGATGGCATGGCAGATTATTCTATTGATGAGTTAGATGGCAAGACTCCATTGGAATATGCAAAGACACCAACCATGGATGCGTTAGCAGTAAAGTCTGAAATTGGATTAGTGCATACCATTCCGGATGGAATGTCACCAGGAAGTGATACTGCGAATTTATCTGTAGTTGGTTATGATCCTAAGATTTATTATTCCGGACGTTCCCCGTTGGAAGCATTAAGTATTGGCGTGGATATGAAACCTACGGATATTTCTTTCCGTTGCAACATTGTAACCGTATCCGATGATGATTTACCATATGAACAAAAGACTATTATTGATCATAGTTCCAGTGAAATTTCTACCGAGGACGCAGCAATATTGTTAGAGGCGGTAAAGAAAGAGTTGGAATCTGACCTTTATAAGTTTTATGTGGGAACCAGTTATCGTCACCTTACTATCTGGGATAAGGGTGAAGTGGTGGAATTAACTCCTCCCCATGATATCTTGGGAAAAACCATTGGTGAATATTTACCGAAAGACCAGGCTCTTTATGACATGATGAAAAAGAGTTATGATATTTTGAACGAACACCCTATAAATGTAGAACGTGCGAAAAAAGGATTAAATAAAGCAAATTCTATCTGGTTCTGGGGAGCCGGAACAAGACCGGCTTTATCTTCTTTTGAAGAAAAGAATCATAAAAAGGCTGCCATGATTTCTGCGGTAGACTTATTAAAGGGAATTGCAGTAGGAGCCGGAATGACCAATATTACTGTGGAAGGTGCCAATGGCGGATTACATACAAATTATGAAGGAAAAGCAAATGCAGCAGTAAAAGCGTTGGTGGAAGATGGATTTGATTTCGTATATATTCATGTAGAAGCGCCGGATGAAATGGGACACCAAGGAAGTGTGGAACGTAAAGTACAGTCCATTGAATTTTTAGATGAAAGAGTAATTAAGGTAGTAAAAGAAGGATTGGAAAATGCCGGAGTAGATTTCCGTATGCTGGTTCTTCCTGATCACCCAACTCCAATCTGTATTAGAACTCATGTAAATGAAGCAGTACCTTATATGTTGTATGACAGTACGGATAAAAAAGATGGTAAATACTTGTATAATGAAAAAGATGCGAAAGCATCTGGAATTTATATCGAAAAAGGACATACCATGGTAGACTATTTGTTTGAAAAGTAAAAATTTTTCTTAAATATCCAAATATGGTTAATAATGGAAGAAAGACTTGTATAACTATGTTGCTATGATTAAAGTTGTGAATATTTTCGGCTAAATAATAGGTATGGAAGAAAAGAAGACTGTATTATGATTCTGTAAAAGAATCGCAATACAGTCTTCTTTGTTTTGATTATTTATAAATCTATGGTAAGTTCCACGGGACAATGGTCAGAGCCAAAAATGTCAGTGTGAATTTTTGCGTCCAACAATTTGTCCTTTAATTCGTTAGAAGCTAAAAAGTAATCAATGCGCCATCCTGCATTCTTTTCTCTAGCACGAAAACGATAGGACCACCAACTGTAGATGTCTGTTTGCTCCGGATAAAAATATCGAAAGGTGTCAATGAATCCGGTATCCAGTAAAGCGGTCATCTTTTCTCTTTCTTCGTCTGTAAAACCTGCATTTTTACGATTGGTTTTTGGATTTTTTAAATCAATTTCTTTATGAGCTACATTCATGTCTCCGCAGACAATGACAGGTTTCGCGGTGCGTAAGTTGTTTAAATAAGTAGAAAAGGCATCTTCCCAGGTCATACGATAAGGAAGTCTTGCTAATTCATTTTGGGAATTAGGCGTGTACACGGTTATCATATAAAAATCAGCAAATTCCAAAGTGATTACCCGACCTTCCTGATCATGTTCTTCAATTCCTATGCCATACGAAACGGATAGTGGTTTTTCTTTTGTAAAGATGGCAGTGCCGGAATACCCTTTCTTTTTTGCATAATTCCAATAGGTATAGTAATTTTCCAGATCCAAGTGGATTTGTCCTTCTTGGAGTTTGATTTCCTGTAAACAAAAAATATCAGCATCCGCCAGTTGAAAAAAATCCATAAATCCCTTTTCCATGCAGGCACGTAATCCGTTTACATTCCATGAAATTAGTTTCTTCATATTAAAAATCCTTTCATTTCTATTTTTCCATAACTTTAATATTCTAAAAATATCTTTCATCCATATATTTTACCGAAGGAAAATTTTGATAATTTCTCTTTTATGATTTATCTGCTTCCCAACGACCGGATGCGCCACAAGGCAATACTAGTCCATTAGATTTTACTCGCAGACCAATTTCGTCAGAAATTACATGTCCTCCAAATTTTGATTTTACTTCCGTAGAAATCAGATAAGTAAGAACAGCAGGGGCAAGCCCGGTAGTATAAGAATTTACCAGGAAGAATAAAGGTTTGTCACTTAGGAGCTTTGAACATAAATGAATAAAATTATGAATACAGTCTTCTATTTTCCAGATTTCCCCTTTTGGTCCTCGCCCATAAGAAGGAGGATCCATAATAATGGCATCATATTTATTACCACGGCGGATTTCTCTTTCTACAAATTTTACACAGTCATCCACCAGCCAGCGAATAGGAGCCTCTTCCAGACCGGAAGATTTTGCATTTTCTTTTGCCCAGGCCACCATTCCCTTAGAGGCGTCTACATGGGTTACTTTCGCGCCGGCTTTGGCTGCGGCACAGGTAGCACCACCCGTATAGGCGAATAAGTTTAACACACTAATAGGTCTGTTTGCAGATTGGATTTTTTCTCGAAACCAGTCCCAATTCACAGCTTGTTCCGGGAATAGACCGGTATGTTTAAAACTAAAAGGTTTTAACTGAAAAGTCAAATCACCATAGGAAATGCTCCATTGTTCCGGAAGATGGAAAAATTCCCATTCTCCACCACCTTTGTTGCTTCTATGATAATGTCCATTGAGTTTTTTCCACTCTGGCATCTTTTTTGGGGTATTCCATAAAACTTGTGGGTCTGGACGAAGTAAAATGTATTTTCCCCAGCGCTCTAATTTTTCACCACAAGAAGAATCTAATACTTCATAATCCTTCCAATTATCAGCTATCCACATAATGTTCCTCCATATTTTCTATAAATAAATTGTATTTCTTCTATAATAATGATGTTTGGTCAAAAGGTATTTTGGCTCTGGTATCATATACAAGAAGATTAGGAAATAATTTTTTTATTAAGAAGATTGCGATATGAGTTTCTTCTATTAAAAATATGCTTTAATTTTAATTTCTTTTAGAAATCTTTCATAAAAATTATAATTTGACTTAAGCATAAAGTCAACAGACATTTCTTTGTAGATGAATTACTACCATTTAAATGTATAGTAATAATAAAGGCATTACTGTTCGAAGGGGAAACGTTACGTAAAGGCTTTATTTATGCAAAAAAAATTAAAAAAGTACTTGCATATTAGAAAAATATAGTGTATACTTTGTACTGTTGTGACATAAGAGCGATGAAGCGTGAGGTTGCTGCACATGATGCAGGTTTTCCGTGGAGCAAATGTCAAGTTAAGAAATTGGCGACAAGTCACTGTACTGAATATTGTCTGCAAAAGCAGAAAACACGCTAAAACTATGTTGAGTGTATATAGGATACGCGTGGGAGAGTGTACAGTCACCGCTTGTCGTACTGAAACAATAGTGCGAAAAGGAGGCGGCTTTTTTTATGGCAAGTCAAGTAATGAGAATCACTTTAAAGGCGTATGATCACAATCTAATCGATCAGGCTGCAAAGAACATCATTGAAACTGTGAAGAAAACAGGAGCAAAGGTAAGTGGACCAGTTCCAATGCCTACTAAGAAGGAAGTAATCACTATTCTTAGAGCAGTTCACAAGTATAAGGATTCTAGAGAGCAGTTTGAACAAAGAACTCATAAGAGATTGATTGATATCATTCAACCTACTCAAAAGACTGTTGATGCATTACAAAAAATCGAAATGTCAGCTGGTGTGTACATCGACATTAAGATGAAGAACAAGTAAGAAAATCCTAAGGCATCAAGCGAAGTTGCAACGCTTGGTTCATCTAGGATGATTACACGAAATGTGTAATCCGCTGTAGATTAAAATAGGAGGAAAATCTATAATGAAGAAAGCAATTTTAGCAACAAAAGTCGGAATGACTCAAATCTTCAATGAAGACGGAGTATTAACTCCAGTAACTGTATTACAAGCCGGACCATGTGTAGTAACTCAGATTAAGACTACAGAAAAAGATGGTTACGATGCAATTCAGGTTGGTTTTGGTGACAAAAAGGAAAACCTAGTTAACAAACCACAAAAAGGACACTTTGCAAAAGCAGGTGTTGCTACTAAGAGATTCGTTAGAGAATTTAGATTAGAAGACATTTCTGGATATAGTTTAGCTCAGGAAATTACAGCTAACATATTTGCAGAAGGTGATAAAGTAGATGCGACTGCAAAATCAAAAGGTAAAGGATATGCAGGTGGTATCAAGAGACATGGATTAAAATCAGGTCCTTCAGCTCATGGTTCTAAGTATCACAGACATGCAGGTTCCAACGGTTCTGCAACTACACCAGGTAGAGTGTTTAAGGGTAAGAAAATGCCAGGACATATGGGTGCAGTTAGAGTAACAGTTCAAAACCTTGAGATTGTTAAAATAGATGTAGAAAACAACATTATTCTTGTAAAGGGTGCTGTTCCAGGTCCTAAGAAGTCATTAGTAATGTTGAAAGATACAGTAAAAGCGTAAGCTTAAGGAAGGAGGAATTGACAGATGGCATCAGTATCTGTTTATAATATCGAAGGTAAAGAAGTAGATAAGTTAAACCTTAACGATTCTATTTTCGGTGTTGAAATAAATGAACATTTAGTGCATATGGCAGTTGTTGCTCAACTTGCTAATAAGCGTCAGGGAACTCAGAGTGCAAAGACTCGTGCAGAAGTTTCCGGTGGCGGAAGAAAACCTTGGAGACAAAAGGGAACAGGTCATGCAAGACAAGGTTCTAACAGATCTCCACAATGGACAGGTGGTGGAGTTGTATTTGCTCCAAAGCCAAGAGATTATTCTATGAAGTTAAACAAGAAAGAAAAGAGAGCAGCATTAAAGTCTGCACTTACTTCAAGAGTTTTAGCTAACAAGTTTATCGTTTTAGATGAATTCAAGTTAGATGAAGCAAAGACTAAGAAGGTTCAAACTGCATTAAATAACTTAAAGGTAAACAAAGCTTTAGTAGTATTAAGTGCAAAGAACGAAGAAAATGACAAGGTAGTTATTGCAGCGAATAATATTCCAACTGTAAAGACTGCATTCGTAAATACAATTAACGTATATGACATCTTAAAGTACGACACTATGGTTGTAACAAAAGATGCAGTGGCAACAATTGAGGAGGTGTACGCATAATGGCAGATTTAAAATATTATGACATTATACTAAAACCTGTAGTAACAGAAAAAAGTATGAATGCTATGAGTGAAAAGAAATACACTTTCTTAGTTGCTCCAAAGGCTACTAAGACTCAGATTAAAGATGCAGTAGAAAAAATGTTCGAAGGAACAAAGGTAGCAAGAGTAAATACTATGAACTACGATGGAAAGACTAAGAGACGTGGTATGACTTTTGGTAAGACTGCAAAGACAAAGAAAGCAATCGTTTTCTTAACAGCAGACAGCAAAGATATTGAAATTTTTGAAGGTCTGTAAGAGGTAACAAAAATATACGCAAAGCAAGCGTGAGAATAAATTGGCGAATTGAAAGGAGTAGAAAAAATGGGAATTAAAACTTATAACCCATATACACCTTCTAGAAGACATATGACTGGTTTAGATTTCTCTGAAATCACAAAAGATACTCCAGAAAAATCTTTGGTAGTTTCTTTAAAGAAAACAGCTGGTCGTAACAATCAAGGAAAGATTACAGTAAGACACCATGGTGGTGGATCTAGAAGAAAATATAGAATTATTGACTTTAAGAGAAGAAAAGATGATATTCCAGCAACTGTAACAGCAATCGAATACGATCCAAACAGAACTGCAAATATCGCTTTAATCTGCTATGCAGATGGACAAAAGGCATACATCATTGCTCCAGTTGGTTTAACTGTTGGAACAAAGATTATGAATGGTCCTAACGCAGAAGTAGCAGTAGGTAACTGCTTACCATTAGAAAACATCCCAGTGGGTACAGAAGTTCATAACATTGAATTATATCCAGGTAAGGGTGCACAGTTAGTTCGTTCAGCTGGTAACTCAGCTCAGTTAATGGCAAAAGAAGGTAAGTACGCAACTCTTAGATTACCATCTGGTGAAATGAGAATGGTACCAATCGTTTGTAGAGCAACAATCGGACAAGTAGGAAACATTGAACATGCCCTTGTTAATGTAGGTAAGGCAGGACGTAAGCGTCACATGGGTATCAGACCTACCGTTCGTGGTTCTGTTATGAACCCTAATGACCATCCACACGGTGGTGGTGAAGGTAGAACAAGTATCGGTCGTCCAGGCCCTGTTACACCTTGGGGTAAACCAGCACTTGGCTTAAAGACTAGAAAGAAGAATAAGAAGTCTAACAAGTTAATCGTAAGAACAAGAGACGGAAAGAACTTAAAGTAATATAAGGAGGTAAGAACCTATGGCTCGTTCATTAAAAAAGGGACCATTCGCAGATGCAAGCTTACTTAAAAAAGTAGATGCTTTAAATGCAAAGGGTGATAAGACTGTTATTAAGACTTGGTCACGTCGTTCTACTATTTTCCCATCTTTCGTAGGACATACTATCGCAGTATATGATGGAAGAAAGCACGTACCTGTATATGTGACAGAAGATATGGTTGGACACAAATTAGGTGAATTTGTTGCAACTAGAACTTATAGAGGACATGGAAAAGACGAAAAGAAATCGAAAGTACGTTAATAAGGATTGAAAGGAGGTTCATCCATGGAAAAGAAGATTCAACACAGATCACAAGTGAAGAAAGCAAGAAATGCGAACAACAAAGAAACCAGACCATCAGCAAAGTTATCTTATGCTAGAGTTTCTGTACAGAAAGCTTGTTTCGTATTAGATGCTATTAGAGGAAAAGATGTTGAAACTGCAAAGGCAATCTTAGCATACAACCCAAGATATGCATCCAGCTTAATTGAAAAATTATTAGATTCAGCTATTGCAAATGCTGAAAACAACAACGGAATGAACAGAGATAACCTTTATGTTGCAGCTTGTTATGCAAACAAAGGACCTACAATGAAAAGAATTAGACCAAGAGCACAGGGTAGAGCTTATAGAATCGAAAAGAGAATGAGCCACATTACAATCGTGCTTGATGAAAGATAAGGAGGGCAATCATGGGACAAAAAGTTAATCCTCATGGCTTAAGAGTCGGTGTGATCAAAGATTGGGATTCCAAATGGTATGCTGATACTAAGAATGAAGAATTTGCAAATAACTTAGTAGAAGACTATAACATTAGAAAGTTCCTTAAGAAGAAGTTATACAGTGCTTCAGTTTCTAAGATTGAAATTGAAAGAGCATCAGATAGAGTAAAAGTTATCGTTTACACTGCTAAACCAGGTATCGTAATCGGTAAAGGTGGAGCTGAAATCGAAAAGGTAAAAGCTGAAGTTCAAAAATTAACAAAGAGCAAGTTAATGGTTGATATCAGAGAAATCAAGAAGCCAGACAATGATGCACAATTAGTTGCTGAAAACATTGCTGCTCAACTTGAAAACCGTATTTCTTTCAGACGTGCAATGAAATCTTGCATGAGCAGAACAATGAAAGGTGGCGCTCTTGGAATCAAGACTGCAGTATCCGGACGTTTAGGCGGAGCAGATATGGCACGTACAGAATTCTATAGCGAAGGAACAATTCCACTACAAACACTTCGTGCAGACATTGATTATGGTTTCGCAGAAGCCGATACCACTTACGGAAAAGTTGGTGTAAAGACTTGGGTATACCATGGTGAAGTACTTCCAACGAAAGGAAATAAGGAAGGGAGCGATAAATAATGTTAATGCCAAAGAGAGTGAAGCGCCGTAAACAGTTCAGAGGTTCTATGGCAGGTAAAGCTTCAAGAGGTAATAAAATCAGCAATGGTGAATATGGTTTAGTAGCATTAGAGCCAGCTTGGATTAAGTCAAATCAGATCGAAGCAGCCCGTATTGCAATGACTCGTTATATTAAGCGTAACGGTAAAGTCTGGATTAAGATTTTCCCAGATAAGCCTGTAACTGCAAAGCCAGCTGAAACTCGTATGGGTTCCGGTAAGGGAACATTAGAATACTGGGTAGCAGTTGTAAAACCAGGCCGTGTTATGTTTGAAATTGCAGGTGTACCAGAAGATACAGCAAGAGAAGCATTACGTCTTGCTATGCATAAATTACCAGTAAAATGTAAGATCGTATCTCGTGCAGATTTAGAAGGCGGTGAAAACAGTGAAAACTAAAGAATATAATAAAGATTTAAAAACTAAGTCAATGGATGAATTAAATACAGAGCTAGTAGCTGCTAAGAGAGAACTTTTCAACCTTAGATTCCAAAACGCAACAAATCAGTTAGAGAATACAAGCAGAATCAAAGAAGTTAGAAAGAATATCGCAAGAATTCAGGGAAGAATCTCTGAATTAGCTAATGCTGCTCAATAATCGGAAAAGGAGGAATTAGTTGTGGAAAGAAATTTAAGAAAAACACGTGTAGGAATCGTTACAAGTGATAAGATGGATAAAACAATTGTTGTATCAATTGTAGACAACGTAAAGCATCCTTTATACGGTAAAATCGTTAAGAGAACTTACAAATTAAAGGCTCATGATGAAAATAATGAATGCAAGATTGGTGATAGAGTAAAAGTAATGGAAACAAGACCTTTGTCAAAGGATAAGAGATGGAGACTTGTTGAAATCGTAGAAAAGGCTCAATAATCACAGACGAAAGGAGATATCAGTCATGGTTCAACAGGAAACAAGACTTAAGGTTGCGGATAATACCGGAGCAAAGGAATTACTTTGCATCAGAGTATTAGGCGGTTCAACTAGAAGATATGCTAACATCGGTGATATCATCGTTGCTTCCGTTAAAGATGCAACACCAGGTGGAGTTGTAAAAAAAGGTGACGTTGTAAAAGCTGTTGTAGTACGTTCTAAAAAAGGCGCTCGTCGTAAGGACGGTTCATATATTAAATTCGATGAAAATGCTGCAGTTATCATTAAGGATGACAAGAATCCTAAGGGAACTCGTATTTTCGGACCAGTTGCTAGAGAATTGAGAGAAAAACAATTCATGAAGATCGTTTCTTTAGCACCAGAAGTATTATAAGGGGGTGCACACTGTGTCGACTATGAAGATTAAAAAAGGTGACTTAGTTCAGGTAATCGCAGGTCACAATAAAGGTAAGCAAGGCAAGGTTTTAGCAGTTAATGCAAAAAATAACACCGTTTTAGTAGAAGGCGTAAATATTATTCATAAGCATGCTAAGCCAAGCGCACAAAATCAACAAGGTGGAATTATCGATAAAGAAGCTCCTATTGATATTTCAAATGTTATGTATGTTCATGACGGAAAAGTTACCAGAGTTGGATTTAAGACAGTGAAAAAAGGCGATAAGGAAGTAAAAGTTCGTTTCGCTAAGACTACTGGTAAAGAAATAGATTAATTTAAAGAGAGGAGGCCATTAAGTTGAGTAGACTAAAAGAACAATATTTAAATGAAATCGTTCCTGCTATGCAGACTAAGTTCGCATATAAGAATATTATGCAAGTACCAAAGCTAGATAAGATTGTTATCAATATGGGCGTAGGTGAAGCAAAGGACAATGCAAAAATTTTAGATTCAGCAGTGAAAGATCTTGAAATCATCGCTGGTCAAAAAGTAGTTGTAACCCGCGCAAAGAAATCAGTTGCTAACTTCAAACTTCGTGAAGGTATGCCAATCGGATGTAAGGTTACATTAAGAGGCGAAAAAATGTATGAATTCGCAGATCGTCTTATTAACTTAGCATTACCTCGTGTACGTGACTTTAGAGGTGTAAATGCAAATGCTTTTGACGGTAGAGGAAATTATGCATTAGGTATCAAAGAGCAACTTATTTTCCCAGAAATCGAATACGATAAAGTTGATAAAGTAAGAGGTATGGATGTTATTTTCGTAACTACTGCTCAGACAGATGAAGAAGCACGTGAATTATTAACTTTGTTCGGTATGCCATTTAAGAAATAGTTAGGAGGGTTCCCATGGCTAAGAAAGCAATGGTAGTTAAACAACAACGTAAACAAAAGTTTTCAACTAGAGAATATAGCCGTTGTAAAATCTGTGGACGTCCACATGCTTATATCAGAAAATACGGAATCTGTAGAATTTGTTTCCGTGAATTAGCATATAAGGGCCAGATTCCAGGAGTTAAGAAGGCAAGCTGGTAAGGCGTATAATTTGGAAGGAGGAATTTTAAAAATGACAATGAGCGATCCAATTGCAGATATGCTTACAAGAATTAGAAATGCAAATACTGCAAAACATGATACTGTAGATATCCCTGCTTCAAAAATGAAGATCTCTATTGCTGAAATTCTTTTAAAAGAAGGTTATATTAAAGCATTCGATATCGTTGAAGACGGAAATTTTAAAACTATCCATATTACATTAAAGTATGGTAAAGATAAAAACGAAAAGATTATTACTGGTCTTAAGAGAATCTCTAAGCCAGGTCTTAGAGTATATGCAGATACTGAAAACTTACCAAAAGTACTTGGAGGTTTAGGTGTAGCTATTATTTCTACAAACAAAGGTGTTTTAACTGACAAGGAAGCTAGAAACGCTAATGTTGGTGGAGAAGTTTTAGCATATATCTGGTAAGAATTTAAACTAAAAACCAGGATAGACAGTAAGGGATTTTCCCTCTCTGCCTATTCCATATATAATAGGAGGTGCCGGCATGTCACGTATTGGAAGAATGCCTATCGCTGTACCAGCAGGAGTAACTGTTGATATTGCAGAAAATAATAAAGTGACTGTAAAAGGTCCAAAGGGAACACTTGAAAGAGTATTACCAGCAGAAATGGACATTAAATTAGAAGGTTCAGAAGTTGTTGTAACAAGACCAAACGACCTAAAGAAGATGAAGTCTTTACACGGCTTAACAAGAACATTAATCGCAAACATGGTAACTGGTGTTACTCAAGGTTACGAAAAAGTATTAGAAGTAAATGGTGTTGGTTATAAGGCACAGAAACAAG
>JBGVLX010000067.1:0-8072 GCA_045124495.1 Lachnospiraceae bacterium | reverse complement strand
GGATTTGGACGTGGAGGCGGAATTTTAGTTCGCGAGGAATCATTATTCCATGAAATGGAAGATTACATTACGATGTTTGAAGGTTTCTTAACATACGGTGGTATGTCGGTAAAAGAAATGGAAGCAATGATCATTGGTTTTGAGGAAACCATGGATTTAGATATTATTTCTCAAGGGCCGCAATTCATTCATCATTGTGTAAAAGAACTGGATAAGTATGGAATTCCTATGATTACACCAAGTGGTGGTTTAGGTGCGCATATCGATGCAAGAGAAGTGGTAAGTCACATTCCATCCGAAGAGTATCCTGCTGGTTCTTTGGTTGCTGCATTATATCTTTGTGGTGGTATCCGAGGAATGGAACGTGGAACATTATCAGAAGAGAGAAACGCTGACGGAACAGAACACATTGCATCCGTGGAAATGGTTCGTCTTGCATTCCCTCGTAGAGTATTTACCTTATCTCAGACAGAGTATGTTATTGACAGAGTAAAATGGTTGTATGACCATAGAGAACTTATCGGTGGCCTTAGATTCGTACATGAACCGAAAACATTGCGTTTCTTTACAGGAAGATTGGAACCGGTGTCCGATTGGCCGGAAAAATTAGTGGAAGCTTATGTGAAGGAATTTGGTGAAGACCAATAATTTGCAGGAACGAATGTGAAAGAAATTGGTGAAGACCAATAATTTATAGGAACGAATGTGAAAGAAATTGGTGAAGATCAATACATTATAAATAGGTGACTTGAAACGAGGCACCTGTTCACGCTAGTGACGTTCTTTAAGATGTATTATGAATCATTGAGAGATTGGAAAAAGCTGTAAGCCAACATTATCGATATTGGTTTGCAGCTTTTTTGGGATTGTTTTTGTGAGGGTTATAACTGAATATTATAACGGATTCAAAATTTTCCGTAATTGATTTTACATATAGAATGTAGTATACTGTGAAAAAGTCAAAAAACGGAATGGAGGATTATTATGTCAAGAAAATATAGCAAGGGAACAGAGTGTATTCATGGCGGATACGAAGCAAAGAAGGGAGAACCTAGAGTATTACCAATTATTCAGAGTACAACTTTCCTTTATGAAAACAGCGACCAGATGGCAAAGTTATTTGACTTAGAAGAAGAGGGATATTTTTATTCTCGTCTTGCAAATCCTACCGTAGATGCAGTAGCAAAGAAGATTGCCACTTTAGAAGGTGGTGTGGGAGCAATTATGACCTCTTCCGGTCAGGCAGCGAATTTGTTTGCGGTATTAAATATATGTGAAGCAGGAGACCATATTGTGGCTTCTACTTCCATTTATGGTGGAACGTTTAATTTGTTTAGCGTAACTATGAAAAAGTTTGGTATTTCCTGTACTTTTGTGGATCAGGATGCTTCAGAAGAAGAAATCGGAAAGGCATTTTTACCAAATACGAAAGTGTTGTTTGCAGAAACTATTTCCAATCCAACAGTGAATGTTTTGGATATTGAAAAATTTGCAAGAATCGCACATTCTCATCAGGTTCCATTGATTGTAGATAATACCTTTGCAACACCAATTCATTGTCGTCCATTTGAATGGGGAGCAGATATTGTTACTCATTCTACTAGTAAATATATGGACGGGCATGGTGTAAGTGTAGGTGGATGTGTTGTTGACAGTGGTAATTTCGACTGGAAGGCAGTGGCAGAGAAATATCCTGGACTGACTCAGCCGGATGATTCTTATCATGGAATTACTTACGTTGAAAAATTTGGTAAGATGGCATATATTACCAAGGCTACGGCACAATTAATGAGAGATTTGGGTTCTACAATGTCACCACAGAATGCATTTTATGTAAATCTTGGCTTGGAAACCTTACATTTACGTATGAAACGTCATGCTGAAAATGCCCAGAAGGTTGCAGAATACTTAAATTCCAATGAAAAGGTTGCCTGGGTGCGTTATTCAGGTTTAAAAACTGATGTAGCTTATGAATTAGGACAAAAATACTTCCCGGAAGGAAGTTGTGGAGTATTGGCATTTGGTTTAAAAGGTGGAAGAGATATTTCCATCCGATTTATGGATTCCTTAAAACTGGCTTCTATTGCTACCCATGTGGCGGATTCTCAGACCTGCCTGTTACATCCAGCAAGCCATACTCATAGACAAATGACAGAAGAACAGTTGCTAGAAGCCGGAGTTTCACCGGATTTGATTCGTCTTTCTGTAGGAATTGAAGATGCAGAAGATATCATTGCGGACTTGGAAGAAGCATTTCAGGGGATTTAAGTGGAAAGACAATTGGGAGGTGGTTGTAGATAATTCATTAAATTCAGAAACTTCAATGAATAGTATGACCATGCCTGTAAATATTAGTGAAAAAAGAACAAAAAGTAAGTAAAAAAACTTCTTTTTGTTCTTTTATTTTATTGTCTTGTTAAATAGGAAAAGTGTTGATTTTATCTTGAAAATAGGCTATGATGAAAAGAAGAGTGTCTTGAAATAAATTTCCGGATTAGTAAGGTTGAATGCAATAAAATTTGGAAAGAAGATAGGCTGCAAAGTTGTCAGTTAGGAGAAGATATATGGAGAAGCAACAAGAAACCGGTACAGAAGATATTATGATAGAGATTAACCAATTGTCTAAAGTCTATCATTTGTACGAAAAACCGATTGACCGTTTAAAAGAAGCATTAAGTATCACAAAGAAAGTTTATCATAATGAACACTATGCATTAAGTGATATTAATTTAAAGATAAAAAAAGGTGAATCCATAGGAATTGTTGGTACCAATGGTTCTGGAAAGTCCACATTGTTAAAGATTATTACCGGTGTTTTGAATCCTTCAAAGGGTGAAGTAAAAACAAATGGAAAGATTGCAGCGTTGTTAGAACTAGGAGCAGGATTTAATCCGGAATATACGGGAATTGAGAATATTTATTTAAATGGAACCATGATGGGATACACCGAGGCGGAAATGAAGCAAAGGGTGCAGGCGATTGTAGATTTTGCAGATATTGGTGACTTTGTGAATCAACCGGTGAAAACCTATTCCAGCGGAATGTTTGCCAGACTGGCTTTTGCAGTATCCATAAATGTGGAACCTGAAATTCTGATTGTAGATGAAGCTTTATCCGTAGGTGATATGAGATTTCAGGTGAAATGTATTGAGAAAATGAAAGAATTGAAAGAAAGTGGGACAACCATATTGTTTGTGTCCCATGCAACAGAGCAGATTAAAAGATTTTGTACCAGAGCAGTCTGGTTAAAAAACGGCCAGGTAAAAGAAGACGGAGAAGCCAGTCAAATTGTAGATTTATACGAAAATTTCATGAAATATGGGGAAAAAGTTTTAAAGGCGGAAGAAGAAACGAACAAAGAAGAAACAGAAAAAGAAACTGACCTAAAAACACCAGTGAATCAGGATATTGTTGCCAGTATTGTGGATGTAAAGATAAATAAACAGTTTTTCCATACTTTTGAGAATTTAGAAGTTCAGGTAGAGTATGAAATATATGATGAGATTGTGGACAATTTCCTAGTAGGAGCAGCAATTTACACCAAGGACAGAAAGCAGTATATTTTTGGCCCGAATACTTATTTGGATAAAATAGAAGTGCCGAATAAAAGAGGAAAACATAAGATTCGATATGTGATTCCTAAAATTGCGCTTATGAGCGGAGATTATGTTTTGGATGTTGGGATTTTTAGCAATGAAGGACTTGTGAATTTTGATTATAAAATGGGTTGTGAACAGTTTACGGTTACGAATGAATACATTTCAGAGGGACAGTTTTATTTGGAACATGAATGGAAAGTAATGCAGTAAGTCGGAGGAATAGGAAATGCAGGTAACATTTGATCAGTATCAAAGATATAAAACAATAAGTGTAATTGCAGAAAAGATAAAAGCGAATGAGAAGATAGAGAAGCTTAAAATTCTTGAAGTGGGAGCCAATGCCCAGAAAAATCTTGGAAAATTTTTGGAGGACGAGATTTTTTATACTGACATCAGTATGCCGGAAGGCTTTGAAAATGATGAGAATTTTTTTGTTGCGGATGCTACCAATCTGGTAGAAGTAAAAAATGATGAGTATGATATTGTAGTGGCATCTGATGTTTTTGAACATATTCCGTCGGATTTGAGAGAAAAATTTTTAACCGAACTTTACCGGGTATCAAAATATGCGGTAGTGTTTTGCTTTCCGTTTTTTACTGAGTATACCAGTGAAGTGGAAGAAAGAGCAAACAGATATTATCAGACATTATATGGAGAAGATTATATCTGGTTGTATGAACATATTGCCAATGGATTACCGGATAAAAAGGAAATCAATCAGTTCCTAGAGGGGCAAAAAATACAATATGTAAATTTTGAACATGGAGATATTGATTTATGGGAACAACTGATGAAAGTACATTTTGAAGCCGTTGGTATTCCGGAAAGTATTTCCTATAGAGAAGAAATTGATAAGTTTTATAATCGTTATGTGTATGAAAATGACCAGTCTGAGCAGAATTACAGGGCTTTTTATATTTTGTTTAAAGGTGAAAAGGAATCGTTTTATCAGAGTCTGGCACAGTCATTGTTTTCAAAAACAGCAGATCATGAAAAGAAGTATCATAAGTTGAATGTGTTATTGGATGATTTTGCAAGGGTGACGCAGCAAATTGGGAATCAGAAAAAAAAGAAAGATACTGTAAGTAATGTATATTGGAGAAGTGAGGAAGGTTTTTCCGAATGCAATCATAAGTCAATATTGCAGAATAATAAAAATTTTCAAGTAACATTCACCAAATTTGGAAATTCTGAAAATAAAATCACCATACCTTCAGACACAAAAGAAGTTCGAATTGATCCTGTAG
The DNA here is from genome assembly GCA_045124495.1 of Lachnospiraceae bacterium. Classification (GTDB taxonomy): domain Bacteria; phylum Bacillota; class Clostridia; order Lachnospirales; family Lachnospiraceae; genus RGIG1668. Next base: position 3,226 of record JBGVLX010000067.1, on the reverse strand, counting down.
AAGGAGTAGGTGCCGTTCTTACGAATATCCAAGTTAAAAACATGGAAAATGAAGATGTGGGTTATATTTGTCCGAAATCAATGAAAGTGGAAGATATGGTCCTCTTTTTTACCAACGATCCACAAATTATCATTGATGTAAGAGAAGAAAAAGAAGTTACCTTTACTGCAGAATTTGGGTGTATGGAAGATGTGGAATTATTGCTGGCATTTAAGGCAATCGTGGAAAAAGATAAAATGTTAATGCGCCAGCTGGAAAGAGAAGTGACCAGATATAAGCAGGAAGCAGCTGCCCATGCTCAAAGTGCAGCAGTACATTTGGGAATGTATCAAGAAATTATTGCATCTACATCTTGGAAGGTAACAAAGCCATTACGGTTTGGTGTGAGAGGATTGAAAAAGTTTTTTAGAAGTTTTTTCCTAACAAAACGTCTATATGTTTATTTATGGGGAATTAAAAACCATAACATGAAACAGGCAATTGAAATGGTAAACCAAAAGGATAAAATGGACGGAAGATACTATTTAATTTCAAAGCAGGAAGCTAAAGAACAAAGAAAAGTACGTTTTTCTAAAAAAATTAAATTTAGTATTCTTGTACCATTATATAATACTCCGGAAAACTTTCTAAAAGAGATGATCGATTCTGTAATTGCACAGACATATGGAAATTGGGAATTATGTCTGGCAGATGGAAGCGATGAAAAACATGGAGAAGTGGAAAAAATCTGTCGAAAATATGCAAAAAAAGATTCCAGAATTGTATATAAGAAACTGGAAGAAAATTTGGGGATTTCGGGTAATACAAATGCCTGCATTGATATGGCTACCGGGGATTACATTGCATTATTTGATCATGACGATTTATTGCACCCAAGTGCGTTGTTTGAAAATATGAAAGTGATAGAAGGTCAAAATGCCGACTTTATATATACAGATGAATTGACGTTTGAGGGACAGCTCAAACACGTGGTTACAAAGCATTTTAAACCAGATTTTAGTATCGATAATTTAAGGGCAAACAATTATATCTGTCATTTTACAGTGTTTAAAACTTCTTTATTAGAAAAATCTGGAAAGTTTAACCATGAATTTGATGGCAGTCAGGATCATGATATGATATTAAGACTTACGGAACAGGCAGAGAACATTGTGCATATCCCTAAAATATTGTATTTTTGGCGTTCTCATCCGAATTCAGTAGCTGCAGATATTAATTCTAAGGCCTATGCCATTGATGCAGGAAAAAGAGCAGTAAAAGCGCATATATTGCGTAATGGACTAGATGGTGAGGTAGAAAGTAGTCCGGCTTTTCCAACCATATACAGAATAAAATATAAATTGAATGAAACAAAAAAAGTATCGATCATCATTCCAAACTGTAATCATAAAGCCGATTTAGAGCGTTGTATTAATTCCATCAGAAATAAAACCACCTATGAAAATTATGAAATTCTGGTTGTGGAAAATAATAGTGATGAACCGGAAATTTTTGATTACTATGAAGAACTTGGACAAATTACCAATATTAGAATTTTGCATTGGACCAAGGAATTTAATTATTCAGCAATCAATAATTTTGCAGTGAAGCATGCTACGGGAGAATATTTGTTGTTTTTGAATAATGATGTGAAAGTAATAGAAAAAGATTGGATTCAGGAAATGTTAATGTATGCACAGCGTAAGGATGTGGCAGCAGTAGGTGCAAAATTATTCTATGAGGATGATACGATTCAGCATGCGGGAATAATATTGGGTATGGGCGCGCATGGCGTAGCAGGACATGGACATTATAAGTGCACCAAAGATAATCTTGGTTATATGGGACGATTATTTTATGCCCAGGATGTATCTGCAGTAACGGCTGCCTGCATGATGATAAGAAAATCGGTATTTGAAGAAATTGGTGGATTTGAAGAGTCATTTGTTGTTGCATTAAATGATGTAGATTTGTGTATGAAGGCATTGAAAGCGGGCTATTTGAATGTGATGAATCCTTTTGCAACACTTTATCATTATGAATCTTTGTCAAGAGGCGATGACGAAGCTCCGGAAAAGAAAGAACGTTTTGAGCAGGAAGTAGCAGAGTTTAAGAGACGTTGGATGCATGAACTTGAAAAAGGAGATAAATTCTATAACCCGAATCTGACTTTGGAACGTGCTGACTTTTCAGAAAAGTAATCCGGGATATTTAGATGAGGTAAACCATGAATATATTTGGTATTTTGAAAAAAAATAGAAAATTAATATTTAGTTTGGCAAAGAATGATTTTAAAACGAGATTCGCCGGTTCCTATCTTGGAATTTTCTGGGCTTTTGTTCAACCTGTGGTAACCATTTTGGTATATTGGTTTGTTTTCCAGGTTGGATTTCGTAACGGAACAGTAGATGAGTTTCCTTTTGTATTGTGGCTGACTGCAGGCCTGGTGCCATGGTTTTATTTTTCCGAAGCCTTAATGGGAGCCACTAATAGTTTGCTGGAATATAGTTACCTGGTAAAAAAGGTGGTATTTAACATTGATATTCTTCCGGTTATTAAGGTGTTGTCAGCATTATTTGTAAATATATTTTTTGTGCTGTTTTTTGTGCTTGTTTGTTGTTTTTACGGATACTATCCTACTGTTTATGCGCTACAGATTGGTTATTATATGATTTGCCAGATTTGCCTTGTTATGGCAGTGTCCTATATGACCAGTGCTATTATGGTGTTTTTTAGGGATTTGGGACAGCTAATTAACATTTTGTTACAAATTGGAATGTGGATGACACCGATTATGTGGCAGAGTACTATGATTGGTGAAAAGTATCAGAGGATTCTTAAATTAAATCCGATGTATTATATTGTAAATGGATACCGGGAATCCATTTTAAGCAAAGAGTGGTTATGGAATCATTGCTTATGGACCGTTTACTTTTGGGTATTGATTTTTGTATTGATGTTCCTTGGAACAAAGATATTTAAAAAACTGAAACCTCATTTTGCAGATGTCTTGTAGAAGTGGTAAAGATACATGTAATGATGAAAAATGGCATAACGGATAGAAACTTGTGATAGCATAGAGTTTTACGTAAAAGATTGTATTGTTGAAGTTAGCAATGAAATGAAGATTTAAGGAACGAGAAGTGAAGAGTTACTGAGGCGGTTACTATGACAAAAAATAATCCATTATCAAAAATATTATATTTGGCAGGAAAATTTCATAAAGTAATTCAACAGGATGGGTTTG
>JBGVLX010000066.1:0-4801 GCA_045124495.1 Lachnospiraceae bacterium | reverse complement strand
AGAATTTCTTCTGCACTCATCTCTGTACTATCATACAGCTTCCTTATAACGGAGGAATCCGTTGAAACCTACTCAGTTCCCTTTTGGGCTCCAATGCTCAAAGACTGCTTCCACACTTCTATCATAAAGGCTCCCACCACTGCCTTCTCTCTGTGATGTTAGGGAATGTGTACTCCTTCTTATCATCGCTTTCACATATTAAATCTTTTATTAGGATAGCACCCTGGTTTCAAAATGTCAAGAAAAAATACACCAATGAATGTAGTTTCTTTTTACTTTATCCTAGATGATTCCTTTTTTGAATATTTTATTTCTTTTTTCATATCCTATAGGTAATTACAAAATTATCATGGTTTATACAAAAGTAATTCTTATGTATTTATTTCATTAGAATCACTCAATATAATGTTTCATTCATTTTTAAATTACCGTCCTATATCTAAGATGTTTGACCGGAGGGTGCTATGAAACAACACATTATAAAAAATTCTTTGCTTCGTTACTGTGTTTATGGATTTTTCTTTGTTTCCATTTTGGGAACACTTGCTCACTTCTTTTATGAATGGAGCGGTCAAAATCCCATCGTTGGATTCTTTTCTTCTGTGAACGAATCTACGTGGGAACATATGAAACTACTTTTTTTCCCAATGCTTCTTTACTATGTGCTTACTTATAAGAAACTTGAAAAAGCTTACCCTTTAAGTTCCTCAACTTATCCCTTGTCCATTCTTGTTGGAACATGGCTTATTCCGGTATTGTTTTATTCTTATTCCGGTATTTTAGGATTTAATCTGACTTTTTTAGATATCCTTACCTTTTATGTCAGTGTATTTTTAGCATTTTTGTGCTTTTATTCTCTTTCAAAAGACCATCCTGCCGATTCTGAACACCAGAATCTCAAGCAGAAGCATCCGAAAAGAAATGCCTGGCTTATGAAGCTTAAACCTTATTTTAACTTTCTGGTTTTTTTGTTTCTGCTGTTGTTTCTATTGTTCACTTACCGACCACCGAAACTTGGAATCTTTAAAATTCCCAAAAAGTAAACACGCAAATGTAACACTCAGCCACAATCAAGGTAATTTCCAAGCTATTTCTCCATTCATCCGCTTACTAATATATTTTTCTGACATTTGTATTCTTACTACGTCCTCTTTCTCATCCTTAAAAATTTTTAGATAACGTAAAAAAATCCCCAATACCAATACTAAGTATTGGGGAAAAATAAAAGCGCGAGACGGGGATCGAACCCGCGACCCCCTCCTTGGCAAGGAGGTGCTCCACCGCTGAGCCACTCGCGCATAAAGCGGGTGATGGGAATCGAACCCACGTATCCAGCTTGGAAGGCTGGTGTTCTACCATTGAACTACACCCGCATATTCAGTTCAGTGCCCAGAACCGGAATCGAACCAGTGACACGAGGATTTTCAGTCCTCTGCTCTACCAACTGAGCTATCTGGGCTCGTGTCTCTTGAACACTATGAAATAATAACACACCTAAAAATAAAATGCAAGCCTTTTTTTTAATTTTTTTATTTTTTTTAATTTTTTTATATTTATATCCGTTACTTTTCCCTCAGTAACCCTCTATGCTGCAAGAAGATATGGCATGAATCAAAAATAATCCGAGATAATTCACGGCCCTCATCATAAAAATATGGTTATACAAGTTTCCTTGCTAATAACCATATTTCTATGATGAAAAATCGTTTGACGTAGCTTGTAAACAGGTGACACTTATCCTTCAGTAAGAATGTTCTTAAGCAATTCCTGCACTTCCTCTATCCCTACTCCATTCGTTTCAATATCATAATATACATCCTCATATTTAAATTCGGTAAAAAACGTATTTTCATATTGATATACCATAATTTCTATTCCATATACATTAGAAACTTTAGGATTTTTACACTCAAAAAAACAGTCTCTTAACGGTTGTTCAAAGGAACAGAGGGCAATAGTAATGCTACCACTGTTTTCTGTCTGATATTCAAACACATAATCGTGCATCCGGTAATCTTCCTCTAATCCGGAATCTTTATATCCCCGGGTAGATAAGGAATAAAAATCCAACAGACTCCACTTTGCAGGAACTTTTAAAATAAAATCATCGTAAGAAATTCCCATTAATGTATGAAAGTCATTTAAAACCATCTGCCAGACATCATAGGGCAACTTCTGGAAAAATTCATATTGCACATCCATATCCATGGAAACCGGCGGATTTTTTAGTTGATTTAACACCAATACAACTGAAACATCCTCTTCCTTTTTTCCACTTGGCTCACTAGTACTATTTTCTTCTGTGGAATTTGTGCTGGTACCATCTAACTCTTCCGTTGGATTTTGAGAAGTACTGTCAATCACTTCCGTTGGGCTTGAAAAAGTTCCACCTGACTTGTCCTCTGAATTTTTTGAACCTTTTCCTTTTGGCATCTTTATTAAAACGACAGCAGCCACAAGGAATACCACAACACAAGCCACACGGCTACCCCATACTTTCCATGGAATTGTCTTTTTCGTCCTATCCTCCGAAACATCTGCAAATTCAGCAATATGTTCCTCACTGATATTTCCAAGCAGTTCTAGTAACGTTTCCTTCCTCATATTTCATATCCCCTTTCTTCTAAATATGTTTTCATCTGTTTTCGAATTCGGTTCAAAGTGACAGATACATTATTTTGGCTCATATGAAACTGTTTTGCCAATTCCGGAACCGGCTCCATATACCAATATCTTCGTACAAACAACCCTCGTTTTTGTTTGGAAAGTCCACTAAGAAACGTATCAATTTCTTTTTGTAATTCTTTTGCTGCCACCTGTTGTTCGATATCATCCTTACCGGATACCATATCCCTTAATTCCTCTAACACCAGTTCCATTTCCCCTTTTCCCCTCTTCCCTGCATGATTGTACTTATACTTATTAATAGATAAATTCCTTGTTATCTTACCAAGAAATGTGGACAACATACTCGGCCTGTGTGGCGGCATGGAATTCCACGCGGAAAGGTAGGTATCATTAACACATTCTTCTGCATCCTCCCAGTTTCCTAATATATTTAGAGCAATGGAGTTACAATACCTTCCATATTTTTCTGATGTGGCTGGAATCGCTTCATTGCTCCTGTCCCAGTATAACTGAACTATCTTACTATCCTCCAAGGAAATCCCCCCTACTTCATTTGTATTTTTATCCTCAATGATTCAGATACAGCATTTTGATTTCACTTTATCATAAAACATTATTGTTTCAAAATGATTCCTTCACTCTTATACACAACATTTCATTTAGATTCTTACACTGTTTTCCAAAATAAATAAAAAATCATGATATTTTTGATATCTTAACCTATACTTAAAAGAGCCTTTGCAACTTAAAAGTTGCAAAGACTCCATTTCCCAATATTGCTATCAACACTCAGCCAATCAATACATTCTTTCCTTCAAAGGCAAAACCATACTTTCGTATCTTTTCCTTTGGGATTCCCTTGGAAACCAAGGTTGTTTCATACTGTTTTTCCTCTATCTGATTAAGTGCTGAGGCGAGCGTGTCTTCCAAAGAATTCTCTTTTTTCGCATTGAATACTTTAAATTCAATGATAATGGCATCATCCTGTTCCGGTTTTACAGGTTCTAACATAATGTCATATCTTCCAAATCCACTTTCCCGGTTAGAAGTCATACAATAACGTCCTTTCAAATCTACCAGAAGACCTAACACGAAACCATGATAAAACCGTTCCGGCTGGGCTTTCTTAGAAACTCTTTTTCCTGTGTCAAAATAACTAAATATTTCACAAGAAAGCTCATTGATATACTCATTCATTTCATCCACATCACCTAAAAGCATTGCAGTGATAAAATGATTATAATTTTCCCTCTCACTTCCAAACCAGTCACTAATCATAGACTCAAACATAAGCAGAACTTCTTTATTCGTTATGGCTAATTCATAATTCGGTCTTCTTTCTACTTTTACCATATCTTCATAATCCAGAATTTTCAAATATCCACTTGCCACAAGCAGACTCCAGATAGCATCCTGGTTACGATCCAGCTGGTTATATACGATCTGCTCATCAATAGAGCAAATCAAATGCTCCCCTTTTAATAACTGTTCCATGGACTGTTTAATAGTTCCGCCACCTTCCCGAATCAGCTTTCCCACCAGACTATTAGAACTGGTATTCGCCCAGTAAGTTGCATACTTACCTTTATTCAAAAAATTAAGGATGGACCATGGATTATAGATATCTTCCTGCTCGCCAAACACAAATCCATCGTACCATTTCTTCACATTTTCTTTTTCTTTTTCCAATCCACACACATCCAATGCATAAAATACTTCCTCCTCAGTAAAACCAAAAGCTGTGGAATATTTATTAGATGTGGTAGTTACTACTTCCAAATTATTCAAATCTGAAAAAACCGATTCTTTCGAAACTCTGGTAATTCCGGTCATAATTGCTCTTCCCATGTAAGGATTAGTTTTAAAGGTAGCGTTAAACAGGCTTCGGGTAAAAGCTACCATTTCCTCCCAAAATCCATGAATATACGCTTCCTGCATAGGAGTATCATACTCATCAAGAAGAATAATCGGCTTTTTACCGTAATAGCGTGTGAGATAATCAGATAAACGGTTCAATGCAATGGTAGCATCTGCATCATCCATATCTACGTTGACACTCTTAAAATATTCCCGCTCTGTTTCATACAACAAATCACTCTCCAATAAGAAAGCATTTTTTGCATATAACTCTGTCAATTGCCTACATATCTTCTTACGGGTCATCTGATAGTTG
>JBGVLX010000065.1:0-42503 GCA_045124495.1 Lachnospiraceae bacterium | reverse complement strand
ACTAAAGGCTGCCCTGGTTTTTGCAAATAATCCCAGCATTGCACCCAGTAAAGAACTAAAGAAAGCTAAGGTCAGATAAACAAGTACTATGAGCCAAGGCTTATCACCCCATTTTACATCCAATGCCAAGGTCGATAACAAATAAGCTTCTATAATCTGCACCATTCCAATGGTTACACCTAATGCTGTTTTTGAAATCAGCATCGCACCAACATTTGCCTTTGAAATAAAGATTCTTCGGAATGCTTTTGTGTCCTTTTCCATAAACACACTCTGCCCTACGATAAGGCTGATATACAACATGATAAATCCCAGTTCCGCAAAGGTAAAATAAGTATAAGAATCCACAGTTTTCGCTTCCACTTCATAAGAAATAACGGAACTTTTTGATAAACTTTCAAACTCCCCTAGCATATTCTGATAAGCGGCTCTTAAGAGCTTGCTTTCTGTTGGTTCATTATAAGGGGAACGATAATAATAAAATCCATCTTCTGAAACCCGAATCAATGCAAGGGCATCACAGGAATCTACCATTTCTTTTGAATCTTCAAAGGAACTTACTTCCTGCCACTTAATCCCCATACTACTTTTTGTGAATGTCATAAAAGTGTTAAAATCGGTCCTATCTGCATCCATGGCAGTTTCCTCCACCACATATAACACTTTACTTTTCTTTGCATCATCGGTTTCTACCTCTGCAGTTTCACCCACAATATTAGACATTGCATATCCCATCATGAGAATTAACACCACTGGTGCCACCAGCATAAATGCAATCTGAAAAGGACTGCGTAAAAACATCTTCATTTCTTTTTTATACATATTCGCAATCATTAATCTCTAAGCTCCTTTCCCGTAACCAAAAGAAAGATTTCTTCTAAGGATGGAAGGGTTTCCTCTTTTTTATAACGCTCCTTGATTTCTTTGATGCTACCCCCTTCTACGATGTTCCCATGGTCCACAATCAGGATTCTGTCACAGATTTCTTCTACCTCTTCCATGTAATGGGAAGTATAAATCACCGTGGTACCGGCTTTCTTTAATTTCTTAATCCCTTCTAATATGTAGTTTCTGGATTGTGGGTCAATGCCTACGGTTGGTTCATCCATAATAATCAGCTTTGGATGATGGGCAATGGCACAGGCAATGTTTTCATGCCACTTTTTAAAATTCATGCCATTTTCAAAACTTATGCGTCCTTCCTCCGGAACAAGCAGTCCGGAAATCATATTCATAGTGGTACTTTTTCCCGCACCGTTAGGTCCCACAAGACCAAAAATTTCACCCTTTTCCACATAAAAACTAATTCCGTTTACTGCTACCAAGTCCTCATATTTTTTTATGATATTTTTTACCTCAAGAATTTTCATTTTTCTACCCGTGCCCTTCGCACTTTTCCTTTCCATAAACCTTTTAAGTTAGTTTATCCTAACCCATTTACAAAAAATATAAAACCAAGGATGAAGTCATAGAATACATCACCGAACTTCTTATGGACCAGTTCGCCAAAACCATCCAAAAGAACGGTTTCTCCTGTCAGGAAGAAGTGGCCCTTGCCTATTTTGAATTCTGGGAAAACTATATTGATGTGCTATTACTTTTAAAAAAGGCACATTTGCTATATTTTATTGAAGACCATTTGACGGAATTGATTGCAAACGTAGCAAAGAAAGTAAAACATATCCCTCCTGAAATGAGCCGAGAAGAAATAGCTGCCGCATATGAACAATATAAATATGCCTTTGCCATTAAACTGGCCGGTTTTTGGAAAGCCACCATACTCTGGTGTGAAGAATCCCCAAGGAAGTCTCCAAAAGAAATGAGCAAAATCATAACATCACTTCTAACTTAGAAAGTATTTCCAAAAAGAAGTCAGCTCCCTCTCTATACAATACGAAGAGTTTCGGCTTTTGGAAGAAAAACCCCGCTCCCAGTTTACCTCCATGCTATTTGCCATGATGAGCCAGAATATGGAAATCCTTAGAATTACAGATTTTAACTTTTTTCCGCAAAAAAAAGCCAGGAAAGCTTGAATTTTCAACACTTTTCCGGCTTTTTTCATTCATCCTCTATCCTTCACAACATTCATTGCTACAAGAATCTACCATAACACTAGCAATCTTCTTTCCTTCCCCATAACCACACACTTTTAGCCCCTCTGAAATCACTTTATACCAATTATGGGCAGAAAGCCTACAGAAAGAGTCGTCTTCAAACTCTATGGTACAGGCATTTTCTTTATTACACTCCATGCAACAGGATATTTTATAGATGTTTTTCCGGCTGATTGCACCAATATCCTCTAACAGATTCACCATCCGGTAAACCGTAGCAGCGCCGATTCCGGAGTCTACCTTCACTGCTTTATAATATATCTCTTTACAGCTGGTACAATCCTCCTGCAAAATGACATCAAGAAGCATCTGTCTTTGCTTTGTAATTCTGCATCCCTGCTCCCGCAGTCTTTGAAGCACCATTTCTTTTTGCATTTCAGTTCTTTGGTAATTTTCTGTTACTTTTTTTCCTTTCTCAAATAATGCCTGTTCCATATGCAACTCCTTATCCTAATATTTCACATGGGTAATGACGAAACCAAACGCAACGAAAACGTGCCTTCGTTGTTTTGTTTCTTTTCTATCACCCTCATATATAAAATCAGACAGAAACCCGCACAGTCTGGTGCAAGCTCCTGTCTGATTTGTTTCCATATTAATCTGATTCATTTGTATTGGAGTGACAGCCATTGCAATTTCCGGAATTTCCTGCACAATTTCCGGAGCAATTACCACCTGCCGGACAACCAATGCACTTTACACCACTTTTCTTTTCCTTCACGATATAAGCCACGGAAGCACCAACAATAATCAGTACAATTCCTATTACAATAAAATCTGTCATGCCAATACTCCTTCCTAATTTGCCTTCAACTGATATTCAGCACTAAACTTTTTATTTGTTCTTGCAATTAAAGCAACTAAAATAGCTACCATAACAATTACTGCAATCAGACCCGGAACAAATCCGGCTCCAAGCGCTCCGGTTGTAACCAATGTACCAATCTGGTATACAAGGAATCCTACGGTATAACCGGTTCCTAACTGTAATGCAATACCGCCCCATAGCCATTTCTTATCCTGCATTTCTGAGTTCATAGCACCCAAAGCTGCGAAACAAGGAGGGGTATATAAGTTAAACATTAAATATGCTAAAGCTGCAACCTTTGTAATAGCGATAACACCGGCAACCTCTGTACCTGCACCTTCCATAAGAGCAAGTTCTTCTGTATCAATCAAATTCTCAAGACCAACGAAACAAACAGCTAATGTACCAACTACATTTTCCTTTGCAATGAAACCGGTAACTGCTGCTGCTGCTAACTGCCAGCTAAGAACACCAACAATTGGAACAAGCAGATATGCAATTGGTTGTGCAATAGATGCAAGGATTGAGGTATCTGCAGCTTCTGCCTCCTGGAACTGCCAGTTAAAGGTCTGCATAATCTGAACCACTGTGTTACATACAAGAATAACGGTACCTGCTTTCACAATATAAGCCTTACCACGAGAAAGCATAGAAATAGTTGCTCTCTTTAAGCTTGGAAGTTTATATTCCGGAAGTTCAATAATAAAAAATGATTTTCTAAATTTATGACCTGTAAGCTTCTTTACTAATAAAGCACCTAATAAAATCAATAAAATACCTACAAAATACATTACCACTGTAACCCAACTGGCATCTGCGAAAAACGCACCTGCGAACAATGCGATAACCGGAAGCTTCGCACCACAAGGCATAAATGGTGTAAGCATTGCTGTTGCTCTACGTTCTCTTTCATTACGAATCGTACGACAAGCCATAACACCAGGAATGGCACAACCGGTACCGATTACCATAGGGATAACAGATTTTCCTGAAAGACCAACTCTCTTAAAGATTGGATCCAATACAACCGTTGCACGTGCCATATAACCGCAATCTTCTAATAACGCGATTAAGAAGTACATTACCATTACTAATGGAAGGAAACCTACAACGGCACCAACACCACCGATAATACCATCCACTAAAAGTGCCTGCACTATCGGAGAAGCGTTTTCTACCTTGCCTCTGACCCATTCCTGGAAGCTTTCAATTCCACCTACTAACCAGTCTGCAATCCATGTTCCCACAGTAGTCTGTGAAACATAGAATACAAGCCACATAATACCTGCAAAAATAAGAATACCAAGAATCGGATTTGTAACCACCTTATCAATCTTATCCTGTGCATTGGCATCCTTGGTAAGTACTTTACGTTTTTCCACTGCACTTACAATTTTATTTACAAATTCGAAACGCTTTCTATCTGCTTTTTCTACTTCTGCTTTATCCTGTAAATTAATATCTTCCTGTACATATGGAGCTTTTTGTCCTGCGCCCTTTAAAGATACTGCTTTTTCTACTACTGCCTTTAATCCATTGTTGCCGGAAGAAGTAGAAACCGTCTTAAGTACCGGACAACCTAATTTTTCAGATAAAAGTTCTGCATTGATTTCTGTATCTTTCTTTTCATTTACATCACTCTTATTCAAAGCTACTACAACCGGAATTCCAAGTTCCAATAACTGAGTAGTAAAGAATAGGCTACGGCTAAGATTCGTAGCATCCACAATGTTAATAATTACGTCTGGATTCTCATTTTTAACGTAAGCACTTGTGATGCTTTCTTCTGATGTAAATGGAGACATGGAGTAGGCACCTGGTAAGTCTACTGCAGTTAGTTCCTCCGTTCCATCATAATAGCCCTTTTTAATTGAACTTTCTTTCTTTTCTACGGTAACACCTGCCCAGTTACCAACGCGTTCATTTCTTCCCGTTAGTGCATTGTACATCGTAGTTTTTCCGCTGTTGGGATTTCCTGTTAATGCAATTCTCATAACGCATCCTCCTATTTTTCTTTCTTACAGATTTTTTCCTTTGTTAGTATTGGCTAACTATATACTATAAAAAATAGTGATAAAACATCACTACTTTTACTCGATAATTCGCAACATATCTTGTAAACCACGATCAATGTGACCAAATACCACGTTTCCATGCTACCTGTTTACAATCTATGCAAATGACTTTTTAATCACAGAAATACGTTTATCTCCAGATAAATCCACATAACCATATTTCTTTCATTATAACCATATTTCTTTGATTAAAACCATAAACTCCGGGTGGGCTTATATTGAAATAGCTTGTGCTAAATCATTATCAATATTATACCTGGCATCTTTAACAGAAACCACACATCCACGTTTTTTACGGGATACCACTGTAATCGGCTCACCACTATAGCAGCCTAATGAAAAAAGAAATGAATTTAATTCTTCATCATCTGTTATAATATCTTTAATTATGTATTCTTCACCAAGGTTTGCATCCATCAAATTCATATGTTCTCCACCTCTTTTTTCATGGTATTTCGTAAAATTCTGTTTAAAAGTTAGATACTTCTAACTGCATTTCAAAGTGTAATACAAAAAAATTGCTTTGTCAACTCCTTTTTCAACAAAAATATTGCACAAAAAAATCAAGAAAATCAAACCATTTTTCACACCGGCTTGACAAATACCCTATAGGGGTATATAATTCAAATACCCTACAGGGGTATTCGGAGGTGCATATGAAAGACTGTTGTTCTAATAAAACAAAACATCGTTCCCAAAAAGAATACAAATCGCTACTAAACCGCCTCAGCCGAGTCGAAGGACAGGTCAGGGGTGTACGAAAGATGGTAGAATCGGATGCTTACTGCACCGATATTCTGACACAGGTAAGCGCCATTCAGGCAGCATTAAATGCTTTCAACAGAGAGTTACTTGCGGAACATATCCGTACCTGTGTGGCAGACGACATTAGGAACGGCAAAGAGGAAACCATTGATGAACTTGTTTTGACTTTGCAAAAAATGATGAAATAGGAGGAATGCTTATGAATAAATATCATGTTACAGGAATGAGTTGTGCTGCCTGTTCAACAAGAGTAGAAAAAGCGGTTTCTTCCCTTGACGGAGTCGATGTCTGCTCTGTAAATCTGCTGACAAATTCTATGACTGTAGAGGGAAGTGTTTCTCCTGAAACGGTGATTGACGCAGTTGTTAAGGCAGGGTATGGTGCAGCACTTGACTCACCTCAAAAGGAAATATCAGCCAAAGAAGCGAGTGGAACGGAAAAAAACGAGAAAACACTGGTTGCCCGTCTGGTTTCTTCCATCACCATCCTTGTGATTCTAATGTATATTTCCATGGGGCATGTTATGTGGAACTTCCCGTTACCGGAAATCATCAGCCGAAATCCACTTATAATCGGTCTTCTCGAACTTATACTTACCGTAATCATTATGGTAATCAACCAGAAGTTCTTTATGAGTGGAATGAAAGGCTTTATCCATCGTGCACCCAATATGGATACATTAGTAGCCATTGGCTCTGCTGCTGCATTCTTATATAGCACCTATATGCTTTTTGTTATGTCGGATGCCATGTATCTTGGGGATATCCTGATGGCAAAGCATAGCTTGCACGAATTATATTTTGAGTCAGCCGGAACCATATTAACCTTAATTACAGTGGGTAAAATGTTAGAAGCCAAAGCAAAAGGAAAAACCACCGATGCTTTAGAAGCACTTATGAAGCTGTCACCGAAAAATGCCGTGGTGATTCGTGACGGAATGGAAACCATAATTCCCATAGAACAGGTTCAGTGCAAAGATATATTTATTATCCGCCCCGGCGAAACCATTCCCGTGGATGGAAAGGTAATAGATGGATACAGTGCCGTCAACGAAGCTGCCCTGACAGGAGAAAGTGTTCCTGTTGATAAGGAAAAAGGCGATAGCGTTTCTTCCGGAACACTAAACCAGTCTGGAGTGCTACGTTGTGAAGCCACAAGAGTCGGTGAAGACACCACACTTTCCCAGATTATCAAAATGGTAAGTGACGCATCTGCAACTAAGGCCCCCATCGCAAAAATTGCCGATAAAGTATCCGGCGTGTTTGTACCTGTTATCATCGCCATTGCAACTATCACTACGATTGTGTGGCTTATGACAGGCGAAGAGAACGGCTTCGCATTAGCAAGAGGTATTTCCGTTCTTGTTATCAGCTGCCCTTGCGCATTAGGTCTTGCGACCCCTGTTGCAATCATGGTAGGCACGGGAATGGGGGCAAAAAACGGTATTCTTTTCAAAAATGCCACCTCCCTTGAAATGGCAGGAAAAATCCGTACCATTGCTCTTGATAAAACCGGAACCATTACCAGTGGTCACCCGACTGTAACGGATATTATTCCAATGAATGGTGTAAGCGAAACTGAACTACTTAAAAATGCAGCATCCCTTGAAAAAAACAGTGAACATCCACTTGCGGAAGCTGTTCGAAAGTCAGCCAAGGAAAAAGCGATTCCACTAAAAGAAGTGACTGATTTTCAGATTCTTCCCGGCAACGGACTTTTGGCAAAACTTGATGGAAAAAATCTGCTAGGCGGAAACCTGCGCTTTATGAATGAGCAGATTGCAGTTCCTGAAAATATTGCTAAGACTGCTGATACCCTGTCCTCTCAGGGCAAAACACCACTATTTTTCGCCTATGATGGTAAATTCATCGGAATCATTGCAGTGGCAGATACCATCAAAGAAGACAGCCGGGATGCCATTCATGATTTGAAAGCAATGGGCATAAAGGTGGTAATGCTGACAGGGGATAACAAGCATACAGCAGAAGCGATCGGAGCTCAGGTTGGTGTCGATGAGGTTGTGGCAGGCGTCCTGCCCGATGGGAAAGAAAACGTCATCCGTGAGCTTCAAAAGAAGGGAAAAGTGGCAATGGTGGGTGACGGAATTAACGATGCTCCTGCACTGACAAGGGCTGATGTTGGTATCGCAATCGGTGCAGGTTCCGACATCGCAATCGATTCGGCAGATATTGTTCTTGTGAAAAGCAGTCTTGCAGATGTACCTGCTGCTGTCCGTTTGAGCCGTGCAGCCCTGCGAAATATTCACCAGAATCTGTTTTGGGCATTCTTCTACAATACTCTCGGCATACCTCTTGCTGCCGGCTTATTTATTCCAATCTTCGGATGGACTTTAAACCCGATGTTTGGTGCAGCCGCCATGAGCCTTTCCAGCTTTTGCGTGGTTACGAATGCCTTGCGGCTTAACTTAGTAAAAATCAAAACCAATCAACCCCAACCAATCAAAAAGGAGATAAAAACAATGAAAAAAGTGATGAAAATTGAAGGAATGATGTGTGGACATTGTGAAAAACACGTAAAAAAAGCTCTTGAAGCAATCCAAGGTGTGGAGGAAGCGGTGGCAGATCACACTGCCGCAACTGCAACACTTACCCTTTCTTGCGAGGTTGCTGACGAAGCCTTAAAGAACGCAGTGGAAGAAGAAGGTTATCAGGTTTTATCTATCGAATAAAACCGCTTTAAGAAATCATCACAATCTCAGTGTCGTTATTGTTACACCCAATACCTTCTTTAGATATTTTTTAAAATAATACTATTTTTACGTAAAAAAAGAACCTTTGTAAAACGCTGTTGAATTACAAAGGTTCTTGCTTTTCAGTGGGGTGAAATTTTACCCTAATTTTCTTGTTATGACGAGGCAATTCCTTCGAGAAAGAATACCATATTTTTTTATGGTCTTATGCCTTCTCAATCAGCACAATTTTCCCTTCAAAGGCAAAACCATATTTATATATCCTGTCTTCCGGTATGCCTTTTGCAAGCAGGGCTGCATCGTATTGTTTTTCCTCTATCTGGGCAAGTGCTGCCTGGGCTGTTTCCTCTAAAGACGCTTCTCTTTTGGTGTTAAATACCTTAAATTCCAAAATAATCGCCGGATTTTTTTCCGGATTCTTTGGCTCCATTACAACATCATATCTGCCAAAACCACTTTCCCTATTAGAAGTCACGATATATTCCTTTCGAAAATCTACCATTAACCCTAGTACAAATCCATGATAAAACCGTTCCGGTTGCGCCTTTTTTGATGCCCGTTTTCCGGTATCAAAACTACTGAACAGTTCAAGGCTCATCTGATTCATATATTCATTCATGGCATCCACATCCTGCATCAGCATCGCCTTTATAAATTCATTATAATTTTGCTTGTCTTTCTTAAACCAGGATTTTACCATACCGGCAAACATAACTTGCACTTCACGATTGGTCACTGCCAGTTCGTAACAAGGTTCTTCCTCCGGTTCAAGATTTTCCATTCGATCATAATCCAGTATCTTTAAATAACCACTGGCCACCAACAGGCTCCAAACTGCTTCTTCATTATCATTCAACTGGTTATATACGATTTGTTCATCGATGGCAACCTGCAAATGGTTTCCTAAAAGCAACTCTTCAAACTGCTTCTTTATGGTACCATTTCCCTCCCGAATCAGCTTTCCCACCAGACTGTTGGAACTGGTATTGGCCCAATAGGTTTCATATTCACCTTTATTTAAAAAGTTAAGAATGGACCATGGATTATAAATATCCCTGTGTTTTCCAAATACGAAACCATCATACCATTTCTTGACTTTTTCCTTTTCTTCTCCCATTCCCACTGCATCTAGTGCTGCAAACACTTCTTCTTCTGTGAATCCAAAGGATGTGGCGTATTTATTTGATGTGGTGGTTACTACTTCAAGGTTGTTTAAGTCTGAGAAAACTGACTCTTTCGAAACTCTGGTGATTCCAGTCATAATCCCCCGGCCCATATAAGGATTGGTCTTAAAGGTAGCATTAAAGAGACTTCTGATAAAAGCCACCATCTCATCCCAGAATCCATTTACATAGGCTTCCTGCATCGGGGTGTCATACTCGTCAAGAAGGAGGATGACCTTTTTCCCATAATGACGGAATAGAACATCTGACAAACGGTGCAGTGATGAACAAGCCTCAAAAGCATCCATTTCCCTTGCCATCCGGCTTACATATTCCTTTTCATTTTGGGACAATTTATCACTTTCTGTTAAAAAAGCATATTTTTCAAACTGAAGCATCAGCAATTCAATGATTCGTCTTTTTGTAGATTCAAAGTCTGTTTCTTTTACCCATGCAAAAGAAAGGCTAATTACCGGATAAGTACCCTGAAGATTCCGATATTTTTCTTCTTCCCAGATATAAAGCCCTTCAAACAAATCTCCCCTGTCTGCATAATCCACAGAAAAAAATTCTTCCATCATAGACATATTCAGGGTTTTACCAAAACGACGTGGGCGGGTAATTAAAGTTACATCATCGCCACTTTCCCACCATTCCTTAATGAATGAAGTTTTATCAATATAGAAATTATGATTCTCACGCAATTTCAAAAAATCCTGAATTCCAATCCCTACTGTATTGGTTAGATTTGCTGTATTTATACCTCTTTCTTCCGTTTTCAGTTTTCTTGTATTGGTTGTATTCTCCGTATTCTCTGTAGTTTTCGTATTCTCTGTAATTTTCGTATTCTCCGTAATTTTCGTAATCGTCATATTTTTTATATCGGCTTTGTTTTTCGTATTCGTCATATTTTTTATATCGGCTTTGTTTTTCGTATCCGTCATTCCTATTCACATCCTTCCAAAATCCCTCTTGTTTGTTATGGTTAGTATAACGGATTTCCTTTTAAAATGCAACGTTTCTTAATTGGACATTTCCTCCAAAAATCTCACGAAAAAACGACCTCCCAAAGTTAGAATTCTAACTTCAGGAGGTCGGCTATCCATATTAACCGAAAGTTTAACCCCTTCTAGCCTAGTGCCACATCCAAAACCATCATAATCAAAAATCCTACAGCAAAGCCAATGGTAGTAATATTACTATGTTCTCCCTCGGAAGCTTCCGGTAAAAGTTCCTCCACCACCACATATATCATAGCCCCTGCTGCAAATGCCAGAAGATAAGGAAGGATTGGTTGTAAAATTCCCATTAAAAGAATGGTAACCCCTGATGCAATTGGTTCCACAATTCCTGAAATCATTCCATAGGAAAAGGCTTTTTTCTTAGTGACGCCTTCGCTTCTAAGAGGCAGGGAAATAATCGCACCCTCCGGTATATTCTGAATTGCAATTCCAACGGACAAGGCCAGGGCACCAGCCAAGGTAATATTGCTGTTTTCAGAAAGCAATCCCGCAAACACAACACCCACCGCCATTCCTTCCGGAATATTATGTAGTGTTACCGCAAGGACAAGCATGGTGGTTTTTTTTAAAGGTACCGGAAGTCCTTCCGGCTTATCGCTGTCTAAATGCATATGTGGTACAAATCCATCCATCAGAAGTAGAAAACCTATACCCAGCGCAAAACCTACCGCAGCCGGTAAAAACGCCAGTTTTCCCATTCCCTCTGACATATCAATTGCCGGTATCAGCAATGACCATACAGACGCCGCTACCATGACACCGGATGCAAAGCCTAAAAGTGTTTTTTGTATCAAAGGTTTTAATTCATTTTTCATGATAAACACACAGGCTGCACCTAACATAGTTCCAATCAATGGAATAAAAATTCCGATTATTACATTCATAATACGCTCCCCTCTCTTCATTCTTTTGTTTGCTTCTTCTAATTTATGAAATAGTATGGCATACATATGCCTCCATGTCAATCATACAAAAAAATATGGCACATATTGTCAACATACACCGTATTTTCCCACTGGAGCGAATTCCAGCCACCATCAAAACTACAATAATTCCAATAATAATGATATCTTCCATAACTATTCTCCTATACATTTATAAAATGATGTCGGGTTAAAAGGTATTCCAACTTTTTATTTTTCCCTGTTCCTTCTCAAAAACACACGGCATTTCCTTTTTATCCATTGTATGAAAGCAAATAAAATGAATGCGAATACCATTGCCGGAACCGGTATATCAAAGTTTCCACTTAATGCACCCATCAGTAATATAGCACTCATCCGAATCCCTCCCTTTATTATTAACATATCCTTTTTCCTTATGATTGTTCCAGTTAGTTTAGACTAACTTTTTAATTATATTGTAACCACAATCCATTAAGTTGTCAATAAGTTTTATATAGATGAATAATTTTATATAGATGAATAATTTTTTATCACCAAACATAAACAGCAAAATAACAATGCACATTATAAACCCTCATTTTATAAGGCTTTTCAAAGTTTTCGAAGATAATTTATGTACTTTCATTTCAACTTCTAAATAATAATCATTACTATTTACTATTGACATCCTTATTCTCATCTGTTAATGTATAAAATGTAAAGAAACACAAACACTATATCAAAAGAAATGAAAAAGGAGATTATTATTATGTCATTGATTAACAAAGAAATTAACGATTTTACAGTACAGGCGTTTCATAAAAATGAATTCAAAACAGTAAAGAAAGAAGATATTCTTGGTAAATGGAGTGTATTTTTCTTCTATCCTGCTGACTTTACTTTCATTTGTCCTACAGAATTAGAAGACCTTGCAAATAAGTATGAAGAATTTAAGGCACTGGGCTGCGAAATTTATTCTGTATCAACAGACAGCCACTTTGTTCACAAAGCATGGCATGATGCATCAGACAGAATCAAGAAAATTAATTACCCTATGCTTGCAGATCCAACCCATGCTCTAGCAAAGGATTTCGAAGTATTGATTGAATCTGATGGTATGGCAGAACGTGGTACTTTCATTGTAAATCCAGAAGGAAACATCGTTGGTTATGAAGTAACTGCCGGAAACGTTGGCCGTAATGCAGATGAACTGTTACGTAAAGTGCAGGCTTGCCAGTTTGTTGCAGAACATGGGGATGAAGTATGCCCGGCAAAATGGCAGCCAGGTGCAGAAACTTTAAAACCAAGTCTTGATCTTGTGGGGTTACTGTAATGGGACGCCCTGACAGCATCAACAAGGAACGATTTTATGATGTGATCATCGTCGGTGGTGGGCCTGCAGGGCTCACCGCTGCACTTTATCTGGCTAGGGCCCGTTACCGTGTACTGGTTATGGAAAAGGATCATTTCGGTGGACAGATTACCATTACCTCCGAGATTGTAAATTATCCCGGTGTTCATAAAACCAGCGGAAAAGAACTGACAGAAACCATTCGAAAACAGGCCCAAGACTTTGGCGCAGAATTTGTTCTGACTGAGGTAGAACGTTTATCCATAGAAGAAGAGATTAAAGTCGTTCATACAAGTCGTGGGGATTATCAATGCTTCGGTGTACTTCTTGCCACCGGTGCTCACCCTAGAACCGTTGGATTTAAAGGGGAAGAAGAAAATAAGGGACGTGGTGTGGCTTACTGTGCTACTTGCGATGGTGAATTTTTCACTGGTAAAGATGTTTTCGTCATTGGTGGTGGCTTTGCAGCTGCAGAAGAAAGTGTTTTTCTTACAAAATTTGCACGCAAGGTTACGATTTTGGTACGGGAAGAAGATTTCACCTGTGCAAAATCCGTAGCAGAACAGGCAAGGAATCACGAGAAAATTACTGTTCTTACGGACACCATTGTAGAAGAAGTATCTGGTGACAGCGGTTTAAATTATATCCGTTACAAAAACACTGTGTCCGGTGAGGTTACAGAATACCGTGCCGAAGGAAATGATACTTTCGGTGTATTTGTATTTGCCGGTTATGTACCTGCCACATCCTTGGTAAAAGGAATTGCAAAGTTAGACCAACAAGGCTATATCATTACTGATAGCAGCCAGAAAACCAATGTTGATGGCCTCTATGCTGCCGGCGATGTCTGCATAAAACCGCTTAGACAGGTGGTGACTGCAGTAGGTGATGGTGCCCTTGCTGCCACGGAACTGGAAAAATACGCAGCTGCCCTTCAGCAAAAAACCGGATTTAAGCCAGACTTACCGATAACCAAAAATGTAACTTCTTCGAAAGCTGGGGTGAGTTCAACCGATTCGAATTCATCTAGTTCCAATTTAACTGGTTCAAATTCACCAAATTCCGGCTCATCCGGTTCCGATTTATCAGATTCCGGTTCTTCCAATGAACTTTTTACTGCTGATATGAAAGCACAGCTGGATACGGTATTTTCCCGAATGGAACAGCCTCTGCTGCTTAGACTTTATTTAGATGAACGTTCCGTTTCCACGGAATTAGAAGGTTATATGCAGACACTGGCTTCTATGACAGAAAAGCTTTCTGTGGAAATCATAGACCGAGAAAACAAAAATTCGGATGCCCCTTGTGTTCGTGTCTGTCTGTCAGATGGTACCGAAACAGGACTTGCATTCCACGGTGTACCTGGTGGTCACGAATTTACCTCCTTTGTCCTTGGTCTTTACAACGCTTCCGGTACCGGTCAGGCACTGGATTCCCAGATAGAAGCAGAAATCCATTCTATTACGGAACCTGTTGATCTGAAAGTGCTTGTATCACTTTCTTGTACCATGTGTCCGGAACTTGTAACTGCTGCCCAAAAGATTGCCTCCATAAACCCTAACATCCGTGCAGAAGTTTATGATTTAAATCATTTTGAAGACTTAAAAGAGCGTTATCATGTCATGAGCGTTCCATGTCTGGTCCTTAATGATGAAAAGGTTTCATTTGGAAAGAAAAACATCAGACAGATATTGGATTTGATTGGATAGTCTCAACTGTCCGGTCATCCTACAATAACCGAAAACAAAGCAAATAAATCCACAAAAAGAAACACCTCGGCTGATTTTAAGATCATATCTTATTAGACCGAGGTGTTATTATAGTGAAACTAAACAGAATCTGATGATATGATACTAAGATCAAAAGTTTGCAAAACATAAGCAAGTAACTCGAATAATGCGGATTTCTTATATTTTTGACTCCTTGCAATCTATAATACCATTTTTGATAATTCCCTGGATATGGTATTTCCCCAGAAGATGCCTTTTTCTGTCATTAAAATGTAACACACTTTCTTCATATTCCTCAAGTTTAATGGGATTCATCATTGCAAGGCCGTTTACGCAACCGCCTGCTCCTGCTCCTAAAGGCAGGGTATCGGCCCCCTTATGTCGATTCATAATATAGCGGTAGCCATCGCTCTTTACCATTTTCGTAAGTTCTAAAAACTCATATCCTCTATCTTTCATGGTACGACTTATGGTAAAAAACATTTCCCCGTCATTTCTCTCATTCTGTGCCGATACAATCAAGGTAGGCTCCAGGGAAGCAATCACCTCAATATCAGGTTCCATAGGATTTCCTATTCTTGTGGCATCCTTTACACTTTCCGGTAACTCTTCAGTAACCACATGTTTGAATCATAGACTTAACCTTCCGTACTTAGCTAACAGTTTCTTTTTATAAAAAAAAAGCTTCTTATCATCCGGCATATGTCAGTGAAACACAGCAAGATGATAGAAGCTTTTTCTAAATTAGTAATTTTCTTTTCTTACTTCGAAGTAGCTTTGTGGGTGATTACATACAGGGCAAACCTGTGGAGCTTCTAATCCTACTACCACGTGGCCACAGTTACGGCATTCCCACATGGTAACACCGCTCTTTTTAAATACTTCCATGGCTTCTACATTGTGAAGCAATGCTCTGTATCTTTCTTCGTGCATTTTTTCAATGGCTGCAACCCCTCTGAACTGAGCTGCAAGTTCAGGAAATCCTTCTTCTTCCGCATCCTTAGCCATACGCTCGTACATATCCGTCCATTCTGCATTTTCACCTTCTGCCGCATGTAAAAGGTTTTCCGGAGTATCTCCCAATTCTCCTAATGCTTTAAACCATAATTTTGCATGTTCTTTTTCATTTTCTGCAGTTTGTAAAAATAAAGCTGCAATCTGCTCGTATCCAGCTTTCTTTGCTACAGAAGCGAAATAAGTATATTTGTTTCTTGCCTGTGATTCTCCTGCAAATGCCTCCCATAAGTTCTTTTCTGTTTTTGTTCCTGCGTACTTGTTTGTTGCCATTTCTTTTTTCTCCTTTACTATTTTTTCAAAATCAGATGCCGGATGTTTGCACAGTGGGCAAACAAAATCTTCCGGTAATTCTTCACCTACATATTCATAACCACAGATGGTGCATCTCCAAATGGTCTGTCCATCTTCTGTCTTTCCAACTTCCTTTGGCTTTGGCTTGATATTATCATGATAATAACTGTAGGTTGCAGATGCGACACTACTTAAAACCTTCATATCTGTAACTTCTGCAATAAAAAGTGTATGAGAACCTAAATCCTCCATTTTTTCTACCTTTGCAGAAATATAGGAATTGGTACCCTTTGTAATATACCGGATACCGTTGTCACCGGTTTTAAAACCATCGAAGCCTGCAAACTTATCTGTATCCTTTCCAGAACTGAAACCGAATCTTTCAAACAAATCAAATTTTGCCTGTTCGCTGATGACAGATA
The DNA here is from genome assembly GCA_045124495.1 of Lachnospiraceae bacterium. Taxonomy (GTDB): domain Bacteria; phylum Bacillota; class Clostridia; order Lachnospirales; family Lachnospiraceae; genus RGIG1668. Next base: position 26,151 of record JBGVLX010000065.1, on the reverse strand, counting down.
CTGTAAAAGCCCCTGTATTTACAATCATATCATGGGTATAATTCGCTTTATTTACTGCAATGCTAATACGATTTGGTTCTGCTGTTACCTGCTGTGCTGTATTAATGATACATCCATTGTCCTTGCCATCCATCTTCGCAGTCAGAACAAATAAACCATAACTTAAATGATTCATCGCTTTTTTATCCACCCGAATACCTCCTTTTTTAATTCAATTCCCCGGTTCATAATGTTACATACAGACAAAAAAGGAAGAACAAAACACTAAAAACTCATGTCTTTCACCCTTTATATTTACAGACTGGTGCAACCTATAAACCGATTGATCTTAGTACTTTGTTATTATAACTCATTCTGAGTTATTTTTCATTATAAAATATAAATTTTTCCCCAAATATTCCTCTAATATTTTACACCATTTCAGCATCCTTTACATACAAAACCCTCAAATGAATACAATAACAACATAAAAAATGCCCTTTCTAAACCACAGCTTAGAAAGAGCATCTGTCTTATCCTATAACCTTAAACTTCTTAAATCTTATTCATGAAATTATCAATAATTAGACCAGTTTCCATTATTATAGATCTTTCCTGTGCCATTTAAAGTAATATCACCTGTTTGTGAACCATTTCCATTATTAAAGATGATATACTTCGCATCGGAAGGAACTTCAATTTTGTATGTACCATTTCCAGCACTGGTCATTTGTACACCTGGCCATGTAGTCATCTTTGTATTGCTGTCACTCCAGTAATAAGCGTATACGTTACTCCAATTATTTGTATTCTTGTAATAAACATTGTTATCAACCGGAATAATCACATCATCACCGTAATTTGACCAACTGCCGTTATTGTAAACTTTATTTAATCCTGCCAATGTTAAATCATCGGTCTTAGTTCCATTTCCATCACTAAAGATAATATATTTTGCATCTTTAGGAATGTAAAGACCATATAAATTATCCTTAACACTTGACATCTTGTCCCCCGGCCATGTAGTCATCTTTGTGTTACTGTCACTCCAATAGTAAGCGTATACATTGCTCCAATTGTTGGTGTTTTTATAATAAATGTTAAAAACGGTTGGTACTATGTGTCCACCGCCATATTCTGACCAGCTGCCATTGTCATAAATCATATCCATACCTGGAAGATTCAAATCATCTGTCTTTGAGCTTCCTTGGTTGCTGAAAATGATGTTGGTAGCATCCTTAGGAATTTCTACACTGTATTCATTGTTTCCAATGCTAGTCATTGGCACACCCGGCCATGTAGTCATATTTTTATTACTATTGCTCCAATAGTAAGCGTATACATTGTTCCAATTGTTTGTATTCTTGTAGTAAACAGTACCTTTTTCTGTTGGTGGAGGAGTTATTGTACCACCTTCCTTGTAAATTACTGCAATACCGGATGGACCAACCTTACCGGAAATGGTAGTTGATGTAACGGTCCATGTTGCACCTGTAATTTCATCTGTATAAGTACCTGGTTCTGCTAAGCTTCCACCATTTGGAACTGTAACATCAAAGTTACCACCACTACCTGCTACAATAACTGCACCAGTATTACGGGTAACAACTGCACAGTTGTTTCCTGTAGTATAGTAGTCAGGCTGTCCAATCATCGCATTATGGAAATGATTTACTGCTGCAACTTCTTTACTTGTAAAATGAGTACTTCCTTTTTGTCCTGCTCTAATGCTGTCTTTATTTGTAGAGGCCGGACGAGAGAAATATAATGCTGTTACTTGGTCTCTACTTGCTGCAACTGCATATGCACGGTCAATTACATTCTGGCTCATGCCATTTGAGTAGCCCCAATCCTGGTTGTTTGACCATGTATCATGGCTTTCGCCCCAATAGATTAATTTATCATTTGAAATACCACGAGCAGACCAGTTACCATAAGCTGTTGGTACAGTGCCTGATGCAAAGGAATCACGAAGAGTTTTTCCATAAGCGCTATCAGTAACTGTCATGTAATTTGTGTACTCTTTCATCAAGCCTTCATTACCGGTTGGACGGTCATCCGGACCTACAAGTATTTCTCCATAATGATATAGTCCCTGACTTGTTACTGCAGGCCAGAAATTACAACCTTCACTTGGCAATGAAATATGTTTCGCTGCATCCCATCTGATACCATCGACACCTAAGCCTTTTAATTCATTAATATAATTGCTTACACATTGTTGAAGGTAAGCATGCTCGCTATTAAGGTCAGGCATACCGATTTCTCCATGAGTCACCTGATAACGGTCTGCCCAGTTTGTTACTAGGCCATAGTTATGCCAAAACTGTCCATCTTTCAGGTCATTTTGAATGTTAGAATGATTACCTGCAAGGTGATTTGCAACAACATCAACGATTACCTTAATACCATATTTATCAGCTTCCTCACAAAGGGAACGAAGCTCATCCTTTGTTCCTAGGTCATTAGTACCAACATAGAATCCTAGTGGCTGATAAAGCCAATACCATACTCCTGAATTTACAGAAGGCTGTGCAGGTGAGGTCTGAACTGAAGTAAAACCTGCTGCTGCAATGTTCGGTAGTTCAGCTTTAATATCGTTGTATGTCCAATTAAAGCAGTGTAAAATGACACCATCTTGTATATTGTCTGCAAGTGTATAGTTGCTATTAGCATATTGTGCATTCGCCGGCTTTGAATTTGGAATTGAAATAATTCCTGCAACAGCCAGACAAAGTGCTAAAATGACGCATAAAATTCTGCCTTTTATGCTCTTTTTTAAATTGTAATTCATGTCTTCTCTCCTAAAATTTTATTTTACCGCTCAAACTTGATTTTGGAGAATATTAGGGAAAATCTTATAACAATAAGATTATCATTGCCTGATATTGGAATTTGTCAAAAATTTAAATCAATTTCTACATATTAGTTAAATTCTTAATATCAAAAAAGTGCGAAAATGAATCAAATCAGCTTAAAACCAACATGATAAACAATCATTTCACTCAATTCTCGACATTTTTTGTTCTATTTGCCTATTGATTTTTATTCATCAGACTTTATAATACCTTATTGAAGATTCACCTCCTTTTTGATTCGTTACGTTTTAATATTTGACAATCCAACTTCCACATACTGATTCAACCTTTCCGGGGGATAACAAATAGTAATGCTTCCATCTGCAAATAGTGGCAATACGATTCACACCTATCCCTTGTAGAGTTCTATAATACCAAACGGAAAGTTTTTAGAAAAAATCAATAAGGTTCTCCACTTCAAGTATATAATATGGGAAATTTATAGTCAAGCTAGCAAAGTATCGAATCTTTAAGGAGATTTTCGTTACTTTTTACTACTCATCTCCTGTTCTATCTGTTCTGTCTGTTCTATCTGTTCTATCTGTTCTATTACTTCATTCAAAGTATAAACACTCTTATTTACTTACGAATTATTATGATACCAGGGGCAAAAGGTCATTGCTTCCTCATTCCACATTCTGCTCAAGGCGTTTCATTGCTTTAAACTCAAACCGGACCATAACGATGGCAATGATGGCTGCAACCCCGTCAGAAATCGGTCCCGCGTAAAGAATTCCGTCAATTCCCATGATTGCAGGCAAAATTAATAATAACGGCAATAAGAATATAATCTGCCTAGTTAAGGATAAAAATACACCTTTTATCGCCTTACCGATGGAGGTAAAGAAGGTGGAAGTAATAGGCTGCAGGAAATTCAGCCAGGTAAAAAATAAATAGACTCTGAAATACTTTTCTCCAAATTCGAAATACTCTTTTGTCCCATCTCCGAAGGCCGCAAGAATCTGCCTTGGAAATAATTGAAACAACAAAAGCGCAAACACAGAAATCACTCCCCCTGCAATGCATGCCATACGGTAAGCGTCCCTAACTCTTTTATAATTCTTTGCACCATAATTAAAACTTTCAATAGGCTGGGTCCCCTGGCCGATTCCAATTACAATGGAAAAACAAATCTGGCTGACTTTTAAAATAATACCTGCACAGGCAATAGGAATGGCTTCACCATATATGGACGCTGCTCCATAATGCTTTAATGAATTATTCAGTACAATCTGCACCAACATAATCCCAAGCTGATTAAAGAAAGATGCCATACCGATGGACATAATCCGGCCGATATACTGCCATTGGATTTTAAAATGTATCTTTTTCAGTGGAGCGGTATGGAATTTACGCATATAAAATACTACCAGCATTCCGGAAAAGAATTGTCCTATGATGGTTGCAAAGGCAGCGCCTTTCATTCCCCAGTCAAATCCCAAAATAAAAACTGCATCCATAATGGTATTAATGACTGCACCAGACAGATTACAAATCATCGTCATCTTAGGACTTCCGTCTGCACGAATCAGATGTCCTCCTCCGGTGGTTAATAATAAAAACGGAAACCCCAAAGCCGTAATACTTACATAATCTTTCGCATAAGGCAGCACATCCTTGGGTGCGCCAAATAACTTAAGCATGGGAGTTAAAAATATCTCAGAAACGATGCAAAGTGCCAATCCGCATACAAACAACATTACCAATGCATTCCCGATATAATGAATTGCCTTTTCCTTCTCCCCCCGCCCCAAAGCCAGGTTAAAGCAGGATGCCCCTCCAATCCCAAATAATAATGCAAGTGCAATACAGGATGTTGACAAAGGGAATGCGATATTCGTCGCAGCATTTCCCAGTGTTCCCACCCTCTGGCCGATAAACAATTGGTCTACAATATTATATACAGCCCCTACCAGCATGGCAATAATACTGGGAACTGCAAACTTAATCATTAATTTTAAAACCGGCTCCGTCTTTAATGGATTTTCTTTTGAATGTTCTGTCTGACTCATTTTATTCACTCTTTCTTGTATATTTTCCTCTCTCCACAATCCGTTCCTTATCCATAACAATTATCATATCAAAGTCCCGTATAGTTGACAACCTATATAAAATGTTTTCTTAAAAAAATAATGTTATTTTAACAATGTTTTTTACTTCCTGCAACCAGTTCATGCACATATTTCATCCAATTAGCAAAAGAAAGTGCACTCTTCTTCAACTTATCCATGCAGTACCTCATAATTTTATATAATATAAAAAGTGCTTCGGGACATCCAAAGCACTTTTCAGATATTCAAAAAAAGCAGATAGTTCACCTACAAACTATCTGCTCACCCATCCATACCCTAACAACATCAAAAATCGCTGTATCACAGTAAATACATTGAAAACAGCAAAATTATATATATAAATTACAATGGTTGTTTTTATAAAAACCGACGAATATCTATGGCAAGTTTCTCTTCCAGATTTATCAGTCGTTTGGTAATATCCTTCGTCTTTTCATTGGCATCCTTATATTGATTCAGATATTTATGGAGAGATTTTACTCCCATGTTACATCCATCTGTCATTAAATCGGCAATGGTTTCATCGGATTCCTTCATCACCAGCTTCACGCATGTTTTCATCCATGACATGCTTTTCGCCATGGGATTCGGATTTTTTCCTTCGTCATGGTACTGATCTAAAAGATTCTGTATCTCTTCTTTCAGCATCTCGTGTTCATTTTTACATTTTACAAGATATCTCTTGAATGTATCATCATTGACATAATCTACCACATCATCAATGGCCGACACCCCCATTTTAATACCTGCATCACATTCCCTCAGTAGTTTTATAGTATCTGGTTCAATCATTGTTTACGTTTCAGCTCCTTTTATCAGTTTAAGAACATAGGTAATTGCAAAACTATAATATTTTATATGAAAGTGATTCAAAAGAATCAAAACATCGCAGGCACGCTTTCGCTGCGTTCAGCTCGTAGCGGTACTAAATTCGCGACAAGTCGCTCATTAAGTACCGACGGCTGAACAAGCGCCTGCTCATGTATTTGTTTCTTTTGAATCACTTATTATAAGTTTTGGTAGTTTCGCAATTTCCTATTTTAAGAACAGTGTAACCAATTTTTTATATATTATCCGAGATTATTTCATGCTTATCCACTAAATCTCAGTATCCCTGCGCTGCTTTACGATGTCACCAATACTTTACACTACTATTTTGTCTATTCAAAAAACTTCTGTTTTTTATGCCTTCTCAATCAACACTGTTTTCCCCTCAAATGCAAAACCATATTTATATATCCTATCTGCCGGTATCCCCTTTGCAAGCAGGGCTACATCGTAACGTTTCTCCTCTATTTGGGCAAGGGCTGCTACTACCGTTTCCTCTAAGGAAGCTTCTCTTCTATGATTGAACACCTTAAATTCCAAAATCACCGCAGGATTTTCTTTTGGGTTCTTCGGTTCTATTACAACATCATATCTTCCAAAACCGCTTTCCCTGTTGGAAGTCACAATATATTCTCTCTTTAAATCTACCATTAATCCTAGTACAAATCCATGATAAAACCGTTCCGGCTGTGCCTTTTTTGATGCCCGTTTTCCTGTATCAAAGCTACTGAACAGTTCAAGACTCATCTGATTCATGTATTCGTTCATGGCATCCACATCCTTCATCAGCATTGCCTTGATGAAATCATTATAATCTCCCTTCGTTTTCTTAAACCAGGACTTCACCATACCCTCAAACATAATCTGCACTTCACGATTGGTAACCGCCAATTCATAACAGACCTCTTCCCCTGGTTCAAGATTTTCCATACGGTCATAATCCAGTACCTTTAAATAACCACTGGCAAGTAACAGACTCCATATGGCATCTTCATTGTCATCCAACTGGTTATATACGATTTGTTCATCAATGGGAACCTGCAAATGGTTTCCTAAAAGCAACTCTTCAAATTGCTTCTTCATAGCACCATTTCCTTCCTGAATCAACTTTCCTACCAGACTGTTAGAGCTGGTATTCGCCCAGTAAGTGGTTAAATCTCTCTTATCCAGGTAATTAAGAATCGACCATGGATTATAAATATCCGTATGCGTCCCGAAAGTAAATCCATCATACCACTCTTTTACTTCTTCCTTTTTTGAACCCAATCCACATTCATCTAATGCTGCAAACACCTCTTCTTCTGTAAAACCAAAAGCAGTAGCATATTTGTCTGAGGTGGTGGTAACTACCTCTAAATGATTCAAATCCGAAAAAATAGATTCTTTACTGACCCTTGTAATTCCTGTCATAATGCCTCTTGCCAGCCACGGATTTGTCTTAAATGTAGAGTTAAAGAGACTTCGGGTAAATGCAACCAATTCATTCCAGAAACCATTTACATAGGCTTCCTGCATTGGTGTGTCATATTCATCGAGAAGAATGATGACTTTTTTTCCATAATAGCGATAAAGGTAGTCTGAAAGCTTATGAAGTGCCATAGTTGCCACTACTTCAGGCATGTTCACTCCAACTGATTGATAAAATTCCTTATCTATCTTTGTTAAGACATCACTATCCAATAAATAATAATGTTTACTATATAAATCCGAAATAATCTGATTGATGCGAATTTTAACTGTTTCAAAATCTTTTTCCTTCACATTCGCAAAGGAAAGATTAATCACCGGATAAGTACCCTGAAGTTCTCTGTACTTTTCTTCCTCCCAAATAAAAAGCCCCTCAAAAATATCCCCCTGACCGGCATACTCTATGGAAAAGAAGTGATTCACCATGCTCATATTCAAGGTTTTACCAAAGCGACGTGGTCTGGTAATTAAAGTTACATCGTCTCCACTCTCCCACCATTCCTTAATAAAAGACGTCTTATCAACGTAAAAATAATTCCCTTCTATTATCTTATCAAACTCCTGTATTCCGATTCCTACTGTTCGTCCCATACTGATACCTCCCTGCCTATCCACCTAACATCATATGATGATGTTGGGGTCAAAAGGTATTTTGACCCCATGATACCTACGAATTGCCCCGCACTTTGTACTCCCGCAATTCTAAAACATATGATAATAGTATACGAAAATCTTTTTGAAATAGCAAGTTTTGTGATGATAATTGCAAGTTTATTCATCACATAAAAAAATCACAAACTCCATTTCCGAGGTTTCTTCAAAACGTTTTACATAGATATCGCCGCCTAATCGTTTTGCCATTTCTTTGGCTACAAATAAGCCAATCCCACTTCCTTCTTTCTCTTTTGCATTGGAGCCCCGCCAGAAACTCTTAAAAATAAATGGTATTTCTTGTTCCGGCAAAAGTTTTCCCTTATTCTTCACAGAGAAAAAATAGCCCTCATCCTGTTTTTCCATGGATATGGTAAGCCCGGTCCCGTCTCCATATTTTATGGCATTTTCAATGAACTGGGAAAGAATATGAAACAGCCCATCTTTATCACTATTTACTATAGGATTCCCTGAACATTCCACCCTATAGTCAATTCGCTTCACCTTTAGCCGGTTGGCATATTCCTGTTCCATTTCTTCTGCCAGTTCCTTTAGATAAAACGTCCGAATTTGTGGTTCATAATCGCATAAGGAGGTGGAGGCTGTTTCCAACATTTTTGATACAAGTTCCTCAATTTCCATGGCATTTTTTTCGATTTTCTTCGCTATTTCTGCATCCTTTGAATTTACATTATCTGAATTCTGATATAATCCGGTTTCTATGGCATTAGTATATAGCTTAATATTGGCAACCGGCGTTTTTACACCGTGGGCAATGGAGGTAAGAAGGGTCTGTCTTTCATATTCTAATTTCTGAACTTTCCTTTTATTACTTTCTAGAGTATCATTTAACATATTCATGCCCCAGATAAATTTCCCCAGATACCGGCTTTTCATTTCTGGAAGTTTTTCATTGGTAATGCCCTTTGACAGCTTTTCCGGATAGTCACTAAAACTTTCAAAAGGCTTTAAGATTTTTCTCTCTACATACCAAAAAAAAGCTGCCATGCAAAAAAAGCAGGTAATCAATACCGTATTTATTATGCCACGGCTTCCTGCAATAAAATCATCTTCATATTTATATTCTATAAAACCAATCAGACTGCCTTCTTCCCCGTAAACATTCCAGATATAGGATTCCTGATTGGTTTCCATTACGGAAAGATTTCCTGATTCAAAAATGCTTAACGGAAGGAATTCCACAAAATCCGGTACATTCCCCTCTTCATACTCTGCTTCCCATGCTTCCTGATTTTTTTCCCACATTTTAGATATATCAGCTGATGTATTCTGCTGCAATTCGGCTTTCACCATGGCAGTAATTCGGTTCATTACAATATATCGTTCCTGATGTTGGTTCATTACTACCTTTTCATACATCAGATTAAAAGTAACCAGAAGCAGAACAAATCCTATGGTAGTAAAAGCAAATATTTTCCTAAAACTGTTCATTTACGAACCTCCAAATTTATATCCAATCTTCCAGACGGTCTGTATTAGTTCCGGTTTTTTCGGGTCTTTTTCAAGTTTTTCCCGTAGCCAGCGGATATGGACGTTCAACGTCGCCGGTTCGCTATAACAATCCAAACCCCATATTTCATTGAATAATGCATTCTTATCCACTACTTCCCCTACATGTTTCATAAGATAATATAAGACGTCGAATTCCTTCCCTTTTATGTCTATTTTCTGTCCGTTCTGCATTACGGTTCTGGCAGCATAATCCAGTGTAATTCCGCATTCAGACAAAATCTGCCTGTCCTCCTTCGCTTCATAACTTCTTCGCATCAATGCTTTTATTTTTGCCACCAGCACCGGTATGGAAAATGGTTTCTCGATATAATCATCCGCCCCAATCTCATATCCTAGAAGTTTACTTTTATCATCATTCTTTGCACTCATCATAAGTATGGGGGTATTGTCTTTGCTTCGAATCAGACTGCCGGTTTCAAATCCATCCATGCCGGGAAGCATAATGTCAAGAAGCACCAGTTTACACTGCTCTTTTTCCAGAAACTTTAATCCATCTTCTGCACTCCTTTTCCATACAACCCAAAAACCTTCTCTGCTAAGGAAATCACGAATCAAAGTTCCTAATTCCTGATTGTCTTCTATCATAAGTATATCCGTCACCAGTTATCCCCTCCGAAAAGTTTTACTATTTCGTTTCAGCATTATTTTATCTCTTACAATATATACAAATTACAGTTAGAATACAACCTACTTTTTTACGGTATTTATCAATATTCCCCAACATCCACAAATTCCGGCTTATAGCCTTTCCTCTTTTTTCCTTTTTCTTTTTTCCTTTTTCTTTCTTCATATACCACTTGAATCCTTTCTTGCACATCCTGAATCGTTACGATTCGTACAAACAGTAACCATCGTTTTCTCCTCTACCATCCCTGATCCATAAGCCACATTTTTAATTTACGTTCTCTTTTCTCCAATTCCTGCTTATCCTTTAATTTTCCAAGCTGTATCTCTCCCTGAATGTTGCCATCCACCAGGTAAATAATACGGTCACTTTGAGCAGCCACTTTTTCACTATGAGTTACCATAAGAACACTGGTACCCTCCTGATTTGCAGCTACCAGTTCTTCCATCACATCATTGGCAGCCTTTGAATTTAAAGCTCCGGTAGGCTCATCCGCAAATATTACCTCAGGCTGATTGATTAAGGCTCTGCAAAGACAGGCACGCTGTAACTGACCTCCGGAAACCTCCGTAATGTCCCGTTCTGCGATATCGATTAAATTAAGCCTGCGCATTAGGGCTTCTGCCTTTTTGTTCACTTCTTCTCTCGTTACAAGCCCTGCCTGATAACCGGGAAGGACAATATTATCTAAAATACAGAGTTTTTTCATCATATACATTTGTTGGAATACAAATCCCATTTCCGTAAGACGAAGTCTAGAGAGCTGTTTTTCATTCATCTTCTCTATATTTTTTCCGTTAAAAACAACCTCCCCTGAGGTCATTTTATCCATACCGCTAACCGTATATAGCAAGGTGGATTTTCCACTTCCACTAGGTCCCATAATGGACACAAATTCTCCCCGTTCCATTTGAAAATTTACATTTTGTAATACATTGTTGCTATATTGATTTACGATGTATGTTTTACATAAATCCTTTACTGATATTACCGTACTCATCTGTTTTAACCTCCATTTTCTCAGCAATCTCTATTTATCCTTCCGAAGACTTGTTTTGGTTTCAGGCATCACCTTCCTATGAACCACTCTATGACTTGTTAAAACATCCCATCCGTCTTCCTGCTTTTTTGTCTTATGCCTTATCATTCTCATTCTATGTTTTTTTTCCTTATGATTTTTACCTTCCACTACTCTTCTCGGATTTTCCATATTTCTACATTTTTTATACTCTTAAGCCGAATTAACATGGTTATCAGAACTACCGCAATGACCAGCAAAGGTACTATGACATAGGTAGTCATTGGTTCAATGATAAAGGTAAATCCGGTCAGTCCCAGGAACCCAAATAACTGAGTAATTAGTAATTGTCCGGCAGTACCTACCAAAAGATTGCCTGCCACAATAGAAATCACCAAAAGAATTCCCATCCGAAGCAATTGCCAGGCTTTTACGCCGTTATTCTCAAATCCCAGACTTTTTAACATAGCAATGGATGGTATCTCTTCTTCCAGCAATACACTAGAATAAAGGCTGGTAATCAGAATCAACACCAAAATAATGACGGTGGACAGTACATATTCCAACAAAGTTAAAATCCCATTAAAATCAGCCATATAGTAATCTAAGTATTCTTCGGTGGTCTTCACTGATTTAGCTCCATATAAGTTTCGTATTTCTTCCACATACTTGTCTTTTTCCGCCGCTGATGCATTGATTTCTTCTTTAATAACGAAATATCCCATATCATATCCATTCTCAAATTCATTTCCCATAATTGCAGTGGTTGTTCCCTGCTCCATATAATCAAAGAATCCGGTAATCATGAATTCTCCCTTTACCTCTTTCATGCTGATACTATCTTCCCCTAGTTCATAATAGGTAATGGTAATCTTATCTCCAACCTGTAAACCCTTTTCTTTTGCGGTAAAATAGCTGAGGGCAATTTCATTTTTAAGCTTTGGAGCCGTTCCTCCCTCTCGATAGGTAAATTCCTCCGTATCCACATCTCCAAACAACATTGAAATATCCCGTTCTTCCCCGTCTGGCATAGTTGTTTCACCATTGGTCAAAATATCATAATGAATTTTCGCAGGAATCCCTGCATCTTCTAGTTCTTCATTGATCAAATTCATCATACCGGTTTCGCTTCCGGTTTTACTAAGATATTCTTTCAACTGCTCATCGGAAAAGTCAATATAAAAATCAACCTTTAAGCCCAGTTGATATTTCAAAAATTCTTCTGATATAACTGAGTTTTTCAAATGCACCGTACATAAAATCACTGTAATTCCAAGAGTATACGCAACCACAAGGAACAAATATCGTTTTATCCGGTTTAGCACATCCGATACCGCTAAAAAGAAAGGAATCGGCATTCTCTTTCGCTTATGTAAATACAATTTTGATGCCTTTGAAAACCGTTCTCCCCGGTTCTCCCCATGAATGGCATCCATCACCGATATTTTTTTCATCCGGCGCATCACAAGCATGGTAAAGAAAATCATAACTCCAACGATACCGGCCACTGCCAGAATACCAATCATGACAATCACTTTTCCATCCGGCAGAATGGTGTTCTTACTAAACATCGTAAGCAACATCTTTGCAATTGGAACTCCTGCAAAAATACCAATGATTCCTCCCACCACAGAAAATGCAATATATTTCGCTGCAAAGAGCCAACGGAATCCAAAGGAATCCACCCCGATTGCCTTCATCATACCGATTTGTTTTTCTTCTTCTTTTATGGCAGAAATCATGGTGAACCGGATGGTCATGAAAATAATCAGAATCATAAATATACTTAACATTACCATGAATACAGATACCACATACATAATAATATAACTGTCATCGGACTGATTCATCTGCAACGCAAAGGTATTCAAAATCCCCATATTTTGCTTCGCATAATCGGATAAAAACAAAAACGGCTCTGTTCCCTCTGTTAACTTCAATTCAAAGGTATCCACCTTGATTGGCGACTGCTTACTTATCACTTCATAATCCGCATCGGATAGCAGGTACCGCTGGTATGCCAGTGGCATGGGATCTTTAAAAAAATGACTGACGGTAAATTCATAGGTATAACCCATCTGTGTGGTAAGTCTTACTTTATCTCCAATGGATATTCCTGTCATATCCTTTATAGTCTGAGGAATTGCAATACATCCGTTTTCCACATAAAACCGGTTATCCTCCAAATCATAGGTCAGATTTTGCTTAAAACTTTGTTTTGTTACGAAATGGGAAAGTTCAAAAAAAGAAGCATTCAATTCTTCTTCAAAATGTTCAAAATCAATGTCAGTGCTGACAAATTGAATCATTTCATTGGATGATACCTCTTCCACTTCGCTTTTACCATGAAACCATTCTATGATTTTTTTCCCATCCTTTTCTCTATCCCGAACGCTGGATTGGTTGACAATCACCAAATCGGATGAATTGCAAATCTCGTAAGTTCTTCCCTTTCCGGCAAGATGGGTATACACCTGTATGGCACTGGCCACCACCAATATGGATGCCACTGTCATAAAGATAAACAATATCACATTTAAGCCTTTTTTCAATTTTAAGTCTTTTTTTAACATTTTTAAAAACATGATTTTTTCTCTTCACCCGTTCTTTCTATGCCTCGTCTCAATTATTCACGACATATCTTGTAAACCGCCACTAACATGGCTAGGTGTCACATTTATGTGTCGCCTGTTTACAAGCTACGTCAATTGACCTTTTAATCATCTCGGCTATATTTAATTTATGGTTTTATCTGTTGCAGATGCCTGCAACCACTTCCTTGTTATAGACATGATAACATGGCAAAGTTTAAAAAATCTTTAAAACGGGAAAATAATTCGAAGAATTAAGCTAGAAAAATTAGATATGGAAAGAGTTGATAATACCGCAGTATTATCAACTCTCTTTTGAATGTCTTTCCTATCATCATTATGTTTAGCTACATAGCTTGCGTTACTTTTCATAATATTTATAAATTTACATCTTTCATTATCTTCGCCTTTTTTATTCACACTTCCCCATTCATTTCATCCACTACTTCCCATTCCTTGGCTGTCATTTCAACCCAGGCTGGTCTGAAACCACTTTTTATTGCATTTCTTACGGATTTTAAATTAGACCACGCTGCACAATAAAACGGAACTTTTCCTTCTTTTAATATTTCCAAGGCCAAACGACTTGTCAATGCACAGGCAATGCCTTTTCTTCGATATTCCGGTAACACATCTACCCCTATTTGCCACATGGTATCACAGTCTGCGGAACAAGCCGCCAATCCCACAAGCACTCCGTCATCATACGCTCCAACACCTAAAGCATCTAATTCCTTACGCTTTTCACAAAGTGCATTGCTCCATTCTTTTTTATATAATGTAGAAAAATCCTCTTGGCGCAAAACTCTAAGTTCATACCCACATTCTAATATCCGTAAACAATCCAAATCCGGAAGAAAATATTCTGCCATAAAACAAATTCGAATTTTTTCTTTTTGCAATGCATCATTTAAAACGTGCATATTAGGAGTTTCAAAACAATGTTCTATCGAATATCGATTAATATAAGACATCACAATCTCCTTGTACTCTTCTCGCACAGATGCTACAATGTTATTTCCATAGGAAATCAGGTTACATGGTAATGGCAGTTTTAAATATTTCCTTGCATTCTTATTTTCTTTTGATATTACTACTACATTCTGCTTACTCACAAAATCAGTCACATCACAATTCGCATCCATTGCAGACTGTTCCATGGCGATTCTTAAAAGTTCCTTGTTTGTAAAACTCATTTTTCTTTCAACCCCATCTCTTTCATTATACCTGATTATTTACGAATACTCTCCGTTATATTTTCTTAATTTAGAAATTTTTCTTCACTCCCAAAGTAGCCACTAAGGCTTCCTGTAAAACTCTCGATACATTGATTTGTGCCTTTTCTGCTTCATAATTTAACCAGCTTGGTAAAGCAACATTTCGTCTGACTGTTTTAGTATCTATTTTTCTTCTATATTCTGAAGAATCAAAATCTACCAGCGACACAACCGTTTCACCCTCTGCAGCAAAAGTTCCTTCAGAAATATTTAATTCGCTTAAACTTGATGGAACAGGAATTTCTTCTTTCGCATCTTCCATTGATACACATTTTAATTCAATCGCATCTCTTGCCATATCAATGGCATCATTCATATCTTTCCCTTCCGTTAATATTTCCAAATCTGGCACTTCAACCAATATCATTCCATCAGTTTTTGTAAAAAATACTGGATAAACGTTTTTCATCTTCATCTACCTCCACTTATATATTCTATCATTAAGTTAAAGAGATAAGGGATTATATCAATCCCCTTCTCTTTAATATTGCTTTGGCTAATTTCTCATTGATTTCTTTATGCCTCGGAACTTCTTCACGTTCAGAGCCTCTAACGTAGACATCATGATTGCTTCCATGCCTCTCGAAAACAAACCCACCATCTTCCAGTTTCTTAACCAATTCCCGTTGCTTCATTCGTGTTCCTCCTTATATTAATATTATACACACTCATTGTGTAACAGTCAATCATATTGTACACAAAAATTACACAATAAAAGTCGACTAGTTTCTACACTAGCCGACACATTCACTTACACTTCCCCGTTCCACCACTTCCACCGGCAATAATACCATCCTGCCTTCTGACTCTCCATTGATAAGTTCTAGAAGTAATTCCACTGCAACTTTCGAACGGCATTCCAAATTCTGCGAAACAGTGGTAAGAGTCGGGTAAACCATGGCTGCCAATGGGATATCATCAAAACCCATAATGGAAAAATCCTTTGGAATCCATACTCCTTTACCTTGCAAAAAGTTCATAAATTCTATGGCATACATATCGGATGCCACAAATGCTGCCGTATATCGGTTCATTTCAAAATACAGTTTCTCATATATCTTAATTCTTTCCTCTTTATAGGGACTAAGCATTTTGAAATCTTTTTTATCAAAGGGAAGATTTGCGGCTTTTAATGCATTGGTAAGTCCAACATAACGGTCATGGTCACAATCCTCATCATTATCCGACAAAAACATAATGTTCTTATGTCCCATTTTTATTAAATAGGAGCCGGCCAAAAAACCGCCTTGAATATTATCAATTCCTACATCTGAATATTTATGAACGTCTTTTTGATAGGAGTCCACCACTACAAAAGGAATATGCATATTACTGCGGAGTTTCTCGTAATCCATGGCACAAAACCCAATCAGTACCAAGCCTGCCATATTCCACATGGAAGCATAACGAACAATCTCCTTTACATCAGACTCTTCTTTTAACATAACAAAATAATCATGTTTCGCTAATTCTTTCGAAAGATAATTTAGCATCCCACTTACAAAAGGGTCCTCTATCATCTTATTTTCATATTTCACATCATTTGATAACACAATACAGACAATTTTAGAAGTATTTTGTGCCAATAATACCGCCGCCATATTCGGAAGATAACCGCTTTCCTCTATTTTTTCCTGAACCTTCGCCACAGTCTTTGGGGATATCTTCTTGGTTTTACCATGAATCACATTAGATACCGTGGCAGTACTAACACCCAATTCTTCTGCAATATCTTTTATTGTCACTCTGTTCTCTTGCATATTTCAATTTTACCATCCACAACCTTAAAATTTTTCAACGCCTCAAAGCTGACATGCTTCATACTATTCCTTTATTTGTCTGCCATTCTTTTTAATTTCTCTTTCCCATTTTATACACATAACAATCCCGGTTGCTAAATAAATAATCCACATAAGAAGGGTGGCAATGCTGTCATTCCCGTTTGAATATGCAATTCCCCACATAATCACCGACATGACATCCACCGCAATCCAAATCCACCATTGCTCTGCATACATACCGATACTAATAATCATTGCCACAATGGATGACACCGTTGTAAAAGAATCCATAAATGGCAGCATATCTCCCATATACCTTAATAAAAAGCTGTAAGCTGCAACTAAGCTTGCAATGGTTAATACCATAATGACTCTCTTACTATTTGTCATATGACGTTTCCGAACTTCCTTGGTTTCGGAGTCCATATTCTTACTCCACATATAAAACCCTACGAACTGCATAGGTATATAATATATCACATTTAACATGGTTTCTCCATAAAATGTGGCTTCATAGGAAATAATTGCATATAACACACAATTGACCAGTCCAAATAAATACGCACTTAATTTTCCCTTACCCATTAAAACAACATACGCAACGCCCGTTGTCGCAGAAACGATTCCCATCACTGTTTCCTGACAATAAATACTCATGATAATGATTACGATACATGAGAAAAAAAGCCAGCATAACTCCCATTTTTTCCATCCACTTACTTCATTTTGCAATATATGTTTTAATTTATCCATTTTTAACACTCCATAGTATGCAAGTTCCACATCTAAAAATTTTCTTTCACTGCCACAATCAACTTTTCAAAAGACTGCTCAAATCTCAAATCATCTTCCTCTGTCCGTTTCTTCGGCCCTTTTAAATGATTTTTTCCGGAGGAACGCCTTGCCTTTTTATTAAGATGTCGTTCCATTAACATCTGGTCGATGGTTTCATTGGTATACCACCTGCCAGACTGGTGGATTCCATAAGCACCTTTTCCTAATGCCATAGCTGCCACCCCATAATCCTGGGTCACCACAATATCGCCTTTTTTACAGAGGTTTATCAATGCAAAATCCACTGCATCCGCTCCTGCCCCTATGATTTTTACCTCACAGTATTGCGAACTTAAAATATGATTCGTATCACATAACAGCATCACCGGAATCTGATATTTTTGCGCTATTTTCTCCACAATCCCTATCACCGGACAGGCATCTGCATCCACATATATTTTCATACCTTCTCTCACTTTCTTCCATTCACCACTTTCCTCGCTTCTTACTGTCATTTCCCCATTTTACCTTTTCAATCGCTACCTATGCCAAAAGAGGATATTTCTAAATTTTTTAGAAAATACCCTCTACATATTAATTTCAACCAACTTTGTAACAACGAAAATGCACTTTAAAACATGCTTTTCCAAATATTTTATATCTCTTACCTATAAACCACCACTACATCTCCAGCCTGAATCACCGTTTTTCCATCCGGAATAATGGTTTCCTCCCCACGAATCACCATGGCAATCAGCTCATTGGCACTTAGTTTCAAATCACCGATGGCTTTATCGCACCATTCATGCTCCTTCGCAATTACCTGCTCATTTAACTGCTCATTTTCAGATGGCGTATAAGGAGGTACACTCAGAATCACATTATCTCCCGGCAAAATCAAAGTATCCCCCTTCGTAATAATGGTTTCCTTCCCCCGTTTAATCATAATTGCAAGGGAACCAGTAGGCATGGACACCTCTTTCACCTTTTTATTGGCCCAGTTATGCCCTTTTGGAATATGCATTCTCATTAGCTGGAAGGACGTTTCCTCCTGATAATCATTGAAGGTCTTGCTTACATCCGCGGTATCATCCACCATCCGTAACTTCTTTGCCATAAAAGGTAACAAAGTCCCCTGAATGGCAACCGAAAATAAAGACACCGTAAATACGATATGGAACAAATCCTGTTTCATGGTAATTCCTGCAGCCACCGCCATAATGGCAAATACAGAAGAAGAAGCACCTCTAAGTCCCGCCCAGGAAATCAGCATACATTGTCTTAGCCCACAACGATATGGCACCATTAGCAAAAACACCGCCACTGGTCTTGCAATCACAGTTAGTATCACAACGATGGCCAATGCTTGTGGCATAATCTCAGGCATCTGATGTGGAAAACTCAACAATCCAATCAAAAAGAAAATCAATATCTGAGATAAACTAGTGACTCCATCAAAGAAAGGAATCAATGTCTGCTTATTCTTTATCCTGCTGTTACCAATGATGATTCCCAAAAGATACAAACTAAGATAAGCATTTCCCTTTACAACCGTAGTAACACCATAGCATACAAACACCATGGCAATCATAAAAATCGTATCCAGTCCTTCTGACACCAGACTGGTCTTTGTTAAAATCAATAGGGATAAAAATGCAATCAAAACACCTACTAAAATACCAAACACAATCTGTAACGTGATTAATCCTGCAATGCTTCCGGTTCCAGAATCCCCCATGAGGCTAACGGAAATAATGGTAAGCATATAGGAAATCGGATCATTACTACCACTTTCCACTTCCAGAATAGAAGCAGTTCCATCCTTTAAATTCAGTTTCTTTTTTCTAAGAATTGCAAACACACTGGCAGCATCTGTAGACGAAAGTACCGCTCCGATTAAAAAACTTTCCTGCAAAGACAGTCCCAAAAGAAATTTACACAATAAAGTAGTAATGCCAGCAGTAATCACCACCCCTAAGGTGGACAACACGATTGCCTTTCCAGCCACAGGTTTTGCGG
The DNA here is from genome assembly GCA_045124495.1 of Lachnospiraceae bacterium. Taxonomy (GTDB): domain Bacteria; phylum Bacillota; class Clostridia; order Lachnospirales; family Lachnospiraceae; genus RGIG1668. The sequence continues at coordinate 6,678 of JBGVLX010000065.1, read as the reverse complement.
CACTCCACTTCGTATTAAATCCACCATAGAACATGATAAACACCAAAGCAATGGAACAAACATTTTCCGCAAGGGAGAAATTATCAAAAGGAATTCCAAAAATTCCATCACTTCCGAACAACATACCGATAAACATGAATAAAATCAAAGCCGGCATGCCAAATTTATCTGAAAACTTTTCTGCCAGTACACAAAGCAATATAATACCGGCCACACATAAAACATATCCTGTCATTTGTATCATCTTTCCTATCTTAATAATTAAGGCTGTCGCACCAAGTGAAAAAATCGCAAGACATGGAATGATATGTAAAACCCCCATATCCTGTAGAAATTTTCCAGATGCGACAGCCCCCTTGCTGCCTACAAATTATTATACACTTTTTGTCACCATAATTCTATATTATTTTTCACCCAATTTTCCTGCAATGAACCATCCTAATCCCAATGTAATGATTCCAGTAACTACACTCACCAAAGTAATCTTTGGGAAATTTCCCACCATCAAAATGGCTATGGGTGAAGCCAGCAACAAACCAATGATGGACCAATATGCATAGTGGGGATATTTTTCAAATACAAATTCCATCAGTCTTGCAATCAGTACAATTCCTACAATCACACCAATACCAAAAGGAATCAATAGAAACAGTACTTTTGCCATAGCTTCCATATCCCATTTCAGCAAGGCTGCCACAAATTCCTTAATGGCATCCAGAATCGGATTATAATATCCTAGCAATAACAGCATCATGGAACCGCTGACACCTGGAATTACCATGGTCGCCGCCGCAATGACCCCCACCAGAAATAACTTCACCAGATCCATCATTCCGGTACCAATCACTGCTGCTCCACCCTGTTTGTCATTTAGCAGCGCCATTCCTATCACAAGCAGGAATAACAGTACTACACAAAGGATATGCCCCGGTCTTACGGTGACTCCCTTTACCTTATCATAAATAGTCGGAAGTCCACCTAAAATTAGACCAATAAATAATAAATTCGTCTGAACCGGATAGGTTTCAAACAGATAGTCAATGCCAAATGCACTGGCGATAATGGCAATCACCATTCCTATGGCAATGGGAAACAAAAACAATACATTTTTCTTAAATTCTTTCAATAAATGGTTGACACAATGAATCAACTTATCATAAATTCCCATGGAAACCGCCATAGTGCCACCACTGACACCGGGTAAAATATTAGAAATTCCGATTAGGATACCTTTTAACACATTCTTAATCATAGCTTACCTCTTATCATGGATTAAAACTCCAAACTCCATCAATCATTATGTGCATACATCATTTCATTTTATTTATTTTCAACCATTGCAATTTTTAACATCTCATTGGAAATATTAAGTGCATGGTCTCCGATTCTTTCAAAATCCGTCAACATTTCAGAAAACAAAATACTTCCTTCATCGGAGCAGGAACCTTGCTGTATTCTCACAAACATATTGTTTCGATACTGCACTGTGACATCATCGATTTTTTGCTCCATACAGGCCACCTTTTCATGCCAGTCAACCACATCTGCCGGTCTTTGATTCAGCAAGTCAAACAATTTATTACAAATTCCCTTTAACTCAAGAATCTCATTTTGGGCATGTTCAGAAAAATTGATCTTCTTTTCTGCAATCATGTGAGAGTAACCTGCAATATTCATGGCATGGTCACTGATTCTTTCTATGTTACTGGTAATTGCATACAAAGCATTAAATACCGTACTACCACTACTGGTGCCTTCATGGGTCACTGCACTGGTAATATATTTTGAGATTTCTTTGTTCAGGTAATCTACATACTCTTCTCTTTTTTCAATGGCTTCATATTTTGCCTTATCCTGTTTTTTAAACACATCAAAAGCTTCTAAAACATTGCTCTTTGACATATCCAGCATACGCATCAGTTCTTTTTTAATACTTTCCAGACAAATGACATAAGCACCTAACTTTTCCGTATTGATATGCTTGATATCCAACAGATAATGTACTTTTACTTCATCATCTACCTCTTCCGCTTTATCCTTTAATATTAAGGTTGCCAGTTTAGTAAGCCCTGCACCAAAGGGAATTAAAAGTATGGTGGTAACAATATTAAATGTAGTATGTAAATTAGCTATCTGGGCCGGCACATTTCCCGGCGTCCAGCCCTGTACCAGAGAAATCAACGGAGTTGCCAGACATAATATAGTAAACACAATGGTACCAATCACATTAAACATAATATGAATCAATGTGGATCTCTTTGCATTTCTACTGGTTCCCACAGATGCTAAAAGTGCTGTAATACAAGTACCGATGTTTTGACCAAATAAAACGAAAGCTGCACTGTTTAATCCAATGACCCCACTTCCTGCCAAAGCCTGAAGGATACCAACAGAGGCCGAAGAAGACTGAATCAAAGCCGTAAATACCGTTCCTGCTAGAATTCCCAAAAATGGATTTTCAAACTTTGTCAAAATACTTACAAATTCTTCTGAATTCGCTAAAGGCTTCATAGCTCCGCTCATCATATCCATTCCAATAAAAAGAACACCTAAGCCCGCCAGAATTTCTCCTATATGCTGGACTTTCTCATTCTTTAAAAATACAATAGCTGCCACACCGACAAATGCCACCAAAGGAGCAATTTCCCCTACATCTAAAGCAATCAGCTGTCCGGTAATGGTGGTACCGATATTAGCACCCATAATAATCCATACAGCCTGTTTTAACGTCATCATTCCTGAATTTACGAATCCTACTACCATAACTGTAGTTGCGGAAGAAGACTGTATTACTGCGGTAATTCCTGCACCCACCAATACACCAACAAATCGATTGGCAGTAAGTTTCTCTAGAATTACTTTCATTTTATTTCCTGCCGCAGCCTCCAAACCGGTACTCATCATCTGCATACCATATAAAAATAAAGCCAATCCACCAAGTAGTCCCATTAAATCTGTAAATGTCATGTTGTTCCTCCATTACCCTTTCTTTTGTTCTTCTAACATTGTATTCTCTGTTTCTTCTTCTTTATTCCTTTTATTGCCTCCATTTTCAAGCCACCAGCCCCATATACCGGCACCGAAAACAATGGCAGCCATGATTCCAACGAAAATATTCATTCTTTCATTCCTCCATTTAAACACATTCTACAACAGCCCAGAGTTTCTACCCTAACAGCTGCAAATTTTTACGCACTGAAACAAACCTATGTAATAATGGCGTTTTCAAGTGCCACAAAAAACTTTTTTTAAAAGCTTTTTCGCTTTATGACACGTCCATGATATAGTTACATAGGTTTTCTCGGAATTATGCTCCTCAATGATTCATGACATACCTATCATATGGTACCTTACTATTTCATTCATGTATCACTTGGAGTTATGAATTAACTTCGTTTTTTACCATCTGCATTATGAATATAATTTAAGACAACAAAACGGTGACACAGTTTATGTAATTCTACTGCGTGCACTGTTTCAAAGAAATTAGAAAGGGATCCAGAACCTGCATCTATAAGAAAAATATCCAAGGACACCTGTATATTTTTCTTACTATATGCGGTTTTATTTGCAAATTGTCCCACATAGGAAAGGTGATTCAGACCCAACATCTCAGTAGTACATAGATTAGTATCTGAAATAGCAACATCACATGTTCCTACATAAGAAAGAGGTTCTTCTTCTGATGTGAACAAAAACAAAGAATCTGCTTTTATATTTTCTAAGCACATCCCTGAGAAAAATACAAATAATGTCAAAATAAGACAAAGAATCTGTTTCTTCTTAACCTTCACATCTGTCACCTCCATTTGCACTATAACACACTCTCAAAATATATTCCACAATTTTCTTTTCATGATTTTTCACGAATAAATTACGATTTCTTCACACCTAACATACAAAAATACCAAACTTACCCTCCTCCATAAAAATTTTTTAAAAACCTTCCTGTTTTGTTTTTCTATACCTTGATTCATGTTGTATCTTGATATACCTTTTTTGTGCATCGTACAAAAAAACAGACAAAAATGTACCTAACATTTCTGTCTGTTTTTTGCTTATATTTATTTTTTTTAGTGCATTAGTTTTCCAAACGATCCCTCTTCTTTTCCAGATAAATGGTTGCAACAAATAAATCTCCGTTGATATCCAGTTTTAATTCCCCACCTTGCAGTGACATCAGACTTTGTGCAATGGACAAACCAAGTCCATTTCCCTGTGTATTTCGAGAGGCATCTCCCCTAACAAATCTTTGGGACAATTCCTCTGCTGAAATATTTAACTGATATTTTGAAATATTTTTTAACGATATCACACAAAAATCCTGCGTTTCGTCAATATTAATATAAAATCTGGTTCCTTCCAAGGTATATTTATTTACATTAGAAAACAAATTATCCAGCACACGCCATAAAAGTTTTCCGTCCCCTGATGCAATATGAGTCACTTCCCCCGGTGTATAAACCGTTTGCAGATTCATTTTACTAAATTTATTTTCATACTCCCCAAGTGCCTGGGATATCATCTCCCCTACATTAATATCCGTTAAATTTACCTCAACATTCCCCGTAGCCGCCTTAGAAGCCTCAATTACATTGTCCGTAAGGTCTTTTAAGCGTAAGGACTGTTTATCCACGATATCTAGATATTCTTTTATCTTAGGATTCTCTGTTTCTTCTTTTTTCATCAAATCCACATAATTAATAATCGAGGTAAGTGGGGTTTTTATATCATGGGAAACATTGGTAATCAGTTCCACCTTAAGATGTTCGCTTTTCATTTTTTCTGCAATGGCATTTTTTAATCCATCTGAAATATGATTGATGCATTCTCCATGCTCTAAAAGGATACCCTTCATTCCTTTTGTATCCACCTTAGCATTTATTTCTCCATTTTGTAGTTCTTTTGTTATGGTATGTACTTGGAAGAACTTAGAATACAAATACAGACTATAGAAGAATTTTCCCAGTTCCATAAAAATCAAAACAAATAATTTTTCTTTTGAACCATAACCATACCAGTTCGAATCTATCACCAATGCAAGATAAACTACTTCTAAAACCATTACTGCTATAATAGCAAAAAATGTCTTCTTTTTTGTGCCCATAGCCTCATATACCGGTTTTGTTTTTCTTCTAAAAAAAGAGTCGATTAACACAATAATACTATTTTTTCCTTGTGTCCCATTTGCACATTTAAAAATAATGGTTTCCATCACTATGACAGCTACAAAAAAGCAAGTAAATAATTCAACCAGCATCGCCCCATAAGAAAAATAAGAAATCTGAGACAACACTTCAAATTTACCAGATTCTATGGCTACAAGTGCAAAAAAAGCAACTAAAAATATGCAAAAAAGAAGTTCCAAAGGAATTTTGTTTCTCCACTCTTCTACTATTCTTTCGTCTTTTTTTAAGCTAAAGACTACCAAATTCAAAGCAAGTGCCAACGCAAAAACAAATATAACCACTAAAAATACTATCATTCCGTTTATATTGTTATGAATTTTAGAAAACATCGTATAGGTCCTATAGATCTCGCCTTCGGGAGTAAGCACCTTATTCAGATAACTTTCGATGTAAATATTCGTTTTCTTATTCTTCAGTGAGTTCTCACTGATTTTTATGATATATTCCTCTTTTGCTGTACTCACATAGTCCACATTCCAATTCGAAAATACCTGATAGGAGTTCGTTCCTACCCTTATCTTATACTGATAATTTGGATCCAAAAAAGCATTCTCTCTAAAATACGGTGCAAGACCGTCAGCTGACATGGAATCCAGATTTGGTAAAATATTATATTCCCGAACCAACTCTTCCTGTTCACAGATTAGATTTCTGACAACGGTGGTATTCTTAAATTCCTCTGCATCATGAAATACCTGAATTAAAAATACGGTAAATACCAAAACAGCTAAACACAAAGCCAACAACACTTCTCTTAAATATTTTTTCTTATTTAAAAGCATTGAAACATCCTGGAAGGATTTCCCCATTTTTTTACCATTCATTTGCTCCTCATTCATTTTTTTACTATCCATCTTTTCACCCTTTCTCATTCACATTTATAGGTGATTGCGAAACTATAATATTTCATGTGAGGGTGATTCAAAAGTAACAAAACAATGCAGGCACGCTTTCGCTGCGTTCGGCTCGTAGCGGTACTAAATTCGCGACAAGTCGCTCATTAAGTACCGACGGCCGCCCAAGCACCTGCTTATGTATTTGTTTCTTTTGAATCACCTAATATAAGTTTTGATTGTTTCGCAATTACCTATTCACATTTATACCCATGTCCCCACACTACTTTGATATGTTCCGGTTCTGCCGGGTTAATCTCTATTTTTTCTCGTATATGCCTAATATGTACTGCCACCGTCTTGTCCGTGCCATCCATATCGTAAACAGAATCTTTCCATACCTTCTGATAAATTTCTTTGGAAGAAAAGACTTTTCCCGGACTTCCTGCAAGAAGCTTCAATATTTCGTATTCGATCGGTGTAAGTTTCACCTCTTCTCCATACACAAATACCTGTTTGACTTCGTCGTCGATCTCGATTCCATTTACCTTAATGGCAGTTTCTTTTTTTACTACACTACCTAACATGGTATACCTTCGTAAATTCGATTTTACCCTTGCAATCACTTCTACCGGATTAAATGGTTTGGTAACATA
>JBGVLX010000064.1:0-31976 GCA_045124495.1 Lachnospiraceae bacterium | reverse complement strand
AAATTATACGTAGAACAGGGTGTTATCGCAGGATGTGCCGGTGGTGGATTTGAAAACATCTGTGATGCAACAGATATCTTAAGAGGACATTCTATCGGTGCAGATGAATTCTCATTAAGCGTTTACCCTGCATCTCAACCGGTATTTATGGAACTGGTAAAGAACGGAAGAGTTGCAGACTTAATGGCTACAGGAGCTACTGTAAGAACAGCTTTTTGTGGACCATGTTTCGGTGCTGGTGATGTTCCTGCTAATAATGGACTAAGTATCCGTCATTCTACGAGAAACTTCCCTAACAGAGAAGGTTCCAAGGTTACCAATGGACAGATTGCTTCTGTTGCATTGATGGATGCGCGTTCTATCGCAGCAACTGCTGCCAATAAGGGTTACTTAACTGCAGCTACGGATGTAGACGTTGATTTCACAAAGCCAAAGTATTTCTTCGATAAAACTATTTATGAAAACAGAGTATTTAACGGAGTAGGAAAGGCAGATCCAAGCGTTGAAATCAAATTTGGTCCTAATATTGTAGACTGGCCAACGATGGTTGCTTTAACAGATAACTTAGTATTAAAGATGGCATCTGTGATCCATGATCCTGTTACTACTACAGATGAATTAATTCCATCTGGAGAAACATCTTCTTACCGTTCTAATCCATTAGGACTAGCTGAGTTTACATTGTCCAGAAAAGACCCTGCATATGTAGGACGTGCTAAGGATATCCAATTAGCGGAAAAGGCAAGAGAAGAAGGAAAATGTCCGGTAGAAGCAAAACCATACTTAAAAGAAGTATTCGATACCATTAAAGTGGCTTACCCACAGGTAAATTCTGAAAATACAGGAATCGGTTCTACTATTTTCGCAGTAAAACCAGGTGATGGTTCTGCCCGTGAACAGGCTGCATCCTGCCAGAAAGTATTAGGTGGATGGGCAAACATTGCAAAAGAGTATGCGACAAAGAGATATCGTTCTAACCTGATTAACTGGGGTATGCTACCATTCATTATGGAAGAAGATTATGATTTCGATGTAGATGATTATATCTTTGTTCCTGGAATTAAAGATGCGATTGCAAACAAGACAGAAGAAATCAAAGCATATGTAGTAAACAAAGGTATGAAGGAATTAACCTTAAAGGTTGGAGAGTTAACAGACGATGAAAGAGAAATCATCTTAAAGGGTTGTTTGATTAACTATAATAGAAATAACTAAAATGATACCAGGGTCAAAAGGTCATACTTTTCATGCTTGCATGAAAAAGTATGACTTTGGGATCCTCAAAACATGAGAAAGTAGCCTGATAGGGCGGATTTCGAATGTTTTTAGGGTGCTAAACGAACGTAGCAGCGCGAAGACTTGCGGGAGCACAAAGTGCGTAGCAATCCGTAGGTATCACGGTAACATAAAATAACACTAGATTCATAACTAAGAAAGAGAGGAATAGGATTCATGGAAAAGATTAAAATGACCACTCCATTAGTTGAAATGGACGGAGATGAAATGACCAGAATTTTATGGAAATTCATCAAAGATGATTTGTTATTACCATTTATTGAATTAAATACAGAGTACTATGATTTAGGTTTGGAACATAGAAATGAAACAAACGATCAGGTAACAGTGGATTCTGCAATTGCGACAAAGAAGTATGGTGTAGCTGTAAAGTGTGCTACCATCACTCCAAATGCAGCAAGAATGGAAGAGTATGATTTAAAAGAAATGTGGAAGAGTCCAAATGGAACCATTCGTGCGATTTTAGATGGTACTGTATTTAGAGCACCAATCATCGTAAAAGGCATTGAACCATGTGTAAAGAACTGGAAGAAGCCAATCACCATTGCAAGACATGCTTACGGCGATGTTTATAAGGGTTCTGAAATGAAGGTTCCAGGTCCTGGAACTGCTGAAATCGTATTCACTGGAGAAGATGGAACTGTTCTTAAGGAAACTATCCATACCTTTAAAGAAGCAGGTATTGTACAGGGTATGCATAATATCAATGGTTCTATCGAAAGTTTTGCAAGAAGTTGCTTTAATTATGCATTGGATACAAAGCAGGATCTTTGGTTTGCTACAAAGGATACGATTTCTAAGAAATACGACCATACTTTTAAAGATATCTTCCAAGAAATTTATGATAAAGAGTATGATGAGAAGTTTAAGGCAGCAGGAATTGAATATTTCTATACTTTGATTGATGATGCGGTTGCCCGTGTTATGAAGTCAGAAGGTGGATATATCTGGGCTTGTAAGAACTATGATGGAGATGTTATGAGTGATATGGTTTCTTCAGCATTTGGTTCTCTTGCAATGATGACTTCCGTATTGGTTTCACCAGATGGCTACTATGAATATGAAGCAGCTCATGGAACAGTTCAAAGACATTACTACAAGCACTTAAAGGGAGAAGAAACTTCTACCAACTCTGTTGCTACTATTTTTGCATGGACAGGTGCATTAAGAAAACGTGGAGAATTAGATGGAAACAAGGAATTAATGGAATTTGCGGATAAGTTAGAAGCAGCAACCATTAAGACTATTGAAGATGGAACCATGACAAAGGATTTAGCTTTAATTACTACATTAGAAAATGTGAAAGTCGTAAACAGCGAAGACTTTATTAAAGCAATCCGTGTAACATTGGAAGGAATGTTATAGAAAGTAAACATTATAACTAAGCATGGATGGGTCACGATATCTTGCTCATCATAAAACTAAGGTTTATTGCAGGTGAACTTGTAAAGGCAAATGGTTCATGTTTGGTGTAGTGAATCATCAAGGTTAAGATGTGGAGTATGAATAAGGAGGAATGATTATGAATTACGAATTTTTTACCTTAATGATGATAGTTTGCTTTTTCATTAGTATTTTTGCAAGTACTTCTTTGAAATCTACTTATAAGAAATACATGAAAATACAAAACAGTAGTCATTTTTCTGGGGCACAGGTTGCAGCTAGTATTTTAAGACAGTTCGGAATCAATGATGTAAGGGTGGAAGAAACATCAGGGGAACTTTCGGATCATTATGACCCAAGATATAAGGTGGTAAGATTATCTACAGAGAATTATCATGGAACTTCCATTGCTGCGGTAAGTGTTGCAGCACATGAATGCGGTCATGCCATTCAGCATGCCACAGAGTATGTTCCGGTTGTGCTACGTTCAAAAATGGTTCCTGTAGTGAATTTTGCAAATAAGATGTCTTATGGATTATTTGCATTATCCTTGTTTATTAAAAATTATGAGACTGTATTAAAAATTGCATTTTTAATTTTCTTTGTTACCTTTTTGTTCCAGGTGGTAACTTTACCGGTGGAATTTGATGCTTCCAAAAGAGCTTTGAAGATTTTAAATTCTTCTAATGTGTTACAGGAACATGAAATGAAAGGTTCTAAGAAAGTTTTAAAAGCTGCTGCATTTACCTATGTGGCAGGTGTGTTATATTCTTTGATGCAGGTGTTAAGAATATTATCTTTGCTGAATCGGAGAAATTCGTAGGTATCATGGGGGCAAAATACCTTTTCACCCCAACATCATAAGATAACAAGAAAGACTGTTTTTTTCATGAATAAAAAAGAAAATTCATGAAAGAAGACAGTCTTTTTTTGAGTGAAAACTGATTTGTTATTAAAAAAAATTAATAGAAAAATATTGACATAACTATAAATGTTAAAACATAATACAGTTATACGTATGTAACTGTATTATGTTAAACTATTATAAAAATTGTGAACAAGAAGTGATAATGAAGAGATATTGGTAAAGCAGAAGAGAAGAATATAAAAATTTGGAGAGCATTTATTTTTGTATAGGTTATTGATGTAGGTTATGGATGTGATGTTTTGTTAGAGAAATTGTATATTCGTGGTTTAAGATAAATAGTTGTATATTATGTGATGCTAAATAGAAAATATGATGATTTTGTAAAGGAGGATTTTTATTTTGGCGATAGTAAAAGGTGTAGATACAGTGAGTAATGTAACAAATATATTAACACAAATTAAGAAGCAAGGATATTCATATGTAATCAGATACTACTCTATTAACGGAAACTCTAAGAGGATGGGAGCATCAGAGGCAGCAGCAATAGCTAATGCAGGTTTGAAAAGAGTATCAGTATATCAAAATTTACATAATTCATATAGTAAATTTAGTGCAGCCATTGCAGCGGGTGATGCAACTGATGCAATTGCACAAGCAAAATCGGTCGGACATTCATCGTCTACAGGATGGGGATATAATACAAATTTTAATGATTGGAATATGCATCAGACTATCGAAGTTACATTTGGGGGGTAAGAGTAAGAATGAAAAAGTTAATTATGAGTTTATGGTGCTGTTTGTTGATTCTTGCTTGTGCATGCTCAGGGGGAAAAGAGTCCACAAATGAAACTAGTAATCTAGGAGATACAGAGGAAATAATATCAGAAAATGATGCTGTACAATATGGATGGTTTATTAATGATCAAAATCAAATTTATCGTGTGGATGAAGATTTAAAAGAAGCAGAACTAGTTTTCGAAATTTCAGATGTAAGTGATATGTCAGGACAGATTGATACATTTTTTTTAAATAAGGAATGCGCATTTCTTTCATATTTTACTGATCTACAAGAAATCGTTGTTATCTATACTGGTGATAGTGGTAAGACATGGAATGAAACTTATGTATCTTATAAAGAGCATGGGGGACCGAATGAAACATTTCTTTCTTTTGTTGATGCGAATATAGGGTATTTGTTATATTGTTCTGATCCGGCAGCAGGGAAAATGAATAAAATACTATTTGTTTCAAAAGATGGAGGAAAAACATTTCAAGAACAGTCTGAATTGTCTACAGTAATGCGGAACCAACCTGCAGATATGTTGTTTTTTACTGAAACATGTGGCTTTATCACTACAGTCAATTATGGGGGAGAAGCTTACTTGTATCAGACAGTAGACGGAGGAATTACATGGAATCCGGTAAAGGTAAATGTACCAAATGTGGAGAAATTTTCTTATGTTAATGGAGTGAGATTAGAAAAAGTAGAAAGTTCAAACCAGCAGGCAACTCTTATATTAAAAGGAGTTGGGGAAGAAGAATGTTACTTTGAATTTATTACAAAAGATATGGGGGAAAATTGGGAATTGGTACAATTATAAGGTAGCACAACATACTAAAAATTATAATGCTTGGGTATCTTCAGATACTAACGGTTGGGAGACATTTGAAAGTAAAGGAGTAAAATATGGACGTATCAGAAGATAGAAAACAGGCAATTAAGAGAAAAATTTTTTTGACAGGTATATTTTTTGTGTTGATAATGATAAGATTTTTGGAATTTTATGAGATTGAAGGAATTAGAGTCCAAAATGGATGGGCGACTATCGCTCATCATAAACTTGCCTTTTTAATAGCAGTAATAATGTTTTGTGCAGGCGTATGGATGAGAAAGATGAACGGAATGATTTGTTTGTTTATGCAAATTATCCCTTTCGGAATAATATTATATTGTGAATACTCATACTTAAGTTTTAATGATTATACACTGGCATATGCAGAAATCGGTTTTTGGTTAAATATTATAGTCAGTTTGATAATTATTTTGGGTTGTATAGGTGTTTCATTGAAGAAACAGAATAATACTTGAATAGAAGATATTTGTAATTAACAAACATATTTGGTGTAAAGAGAAGAGGTTGTCACTTTAGTGATTAAAAATCGTGAAGTGACAACTTCTTTTTATTTGTTTAGGGAGAACGAAGCAATTTGAAAGTGATGTTGACATCATATAAATTTGATATTATAATGCAGATAAATTTTCATAATTATTCAAAGTGGACTTGGTGGATTGTAATTTTTGATAATTACGGTGCTTGGTGCGGGAAGATTAAATAGAAAAAAAGGTGAAAGTTTATTAGAAGCAATACAAAGCATGGTGAAACATTCTTATATTGGGGAGTAATGAGGTATAAAAATGATAAAAAAATATAAGTTTATAGATGAAATTACAACTTTGTTTGTATTTGTTATGACTTGTATAGTTGTTTTTATTTTAACAGTAGCTCAGAGCAACGATACGAATCTTACCGGAAAAAGTTTATTTCTGTTTCTGTTTGGTTTTTTTGGCAGTATGTTATGCATAATAGTGAGATTTATAATTTTGTATTCTAGAACAATGAAGGAAAGTAGGGCAATAAGAAGAATATTTATAGTGTCTTATCTGATAGTATGGAGTATTTTATTTGTGTTGATGTTTTGTGTAGTGTTGCAAGAAAGTAATTTTTCCATAGAACACATTTACTTATGGAATTATAATGCGTATCAAAATTTCATGCTGGTGATATTAATAGCGCAGTGGTTGCCGGGAAAGTTTTTAAATTGACGTATGGTGATGATTGATGATAAAGAGATTTCAATTATAGCATTTAAGAGTGAAAATGTGACAATATCATTATAAATGAGGAGGGAGAGGTATGGCGAGATATTTATCAGAATTGTTTTTTAGAACGCCCAACTCAGTTTGGGTTAAGGGGAGATAAATATTTTTGGGATTATCTTGAAATGTTTTTTAGTAAGATTGAGTTTCCGTATTCAGAAAAAAGTCTGACCGAGGATATTTATCAAATATTTTATAATGTTTGTGGAGAATATTTGCGGACAGATGTAAGATCTTATGTTGAAGAATTTTCGCATGGTGGGATGTCATCAGGACAGTTGAGTGGTGAATTTTGGATTGACAAAGGAATACCATTGATTGTTAGCAGATATAGAAAAATTATGCTTGAAGCAGGTCTAGAAAGGGAAATATAAATGAATACAAAGAAAATTAATATTGGAATTTGGTATGTATTATTGGCTCTCTTTTTAGTTATTGCCATAATGCATCCAAGAATTCATTTTGGACTGATTCTCATAATTTGTTTTACACAATGCATATCTATGACTTTTTTCCAAAAAAATAATAGCGAAAAAATTGTTTTGGAAAAGTCAAGGAAACAAGAACTAAACGAAAGAAGGAGTCACAAATGGATATTGCAATTATTTGTGTAGGAAAAATAAAAGAAGAATTTTACAGAAACGCTATGAAGAAAATGAGTGATGAAATCAATCAAAACCATCGTTTTCAGGTGTATGAAGTAGCTGATGAAAAAACTCCAGATGGAGCCAGTCAGAAGGAGGAAGAAAAAATCATTCAGATAGAAGGAGAAAAAATAGAAAAGTTTTTAAGACCGGATGATCATATCATAGCTCTTTGCATCGAAGGAAAACAGATTTCGAAGGAAGAGTTGAAAAAAACACTTAATAGAATGCAAGAGCAAAGTTCTGGCAGAATGGTATTTTTAATTGGTGGTTCCTTGGGTCTTTGGGATAAACTTATAAAAAAGGCAGAGCTTAAACTTAGTTTTTCGAAAATGACCTTTCCACATCAGTTGATGAGGGTAATGCTAACAGAAGTGATTTGTCAATTGTAATTATGAGTTTTGAGAAGGAAAAGTGCTACTGGTTGATTATTGAAATAAGGCTACCGCAATCCAACTGGCTTTAGGCGGTGTGTTGCATTTTAAGGGAAAATCCATTATACTAACCATAACAAAGGAGATGGATTTTGAAAGGATGTGTGAATTGTTATGGGGAACAATATAGGAATAGGAATACAGGATTTTTTAGAGTTACGTGAGAATCATAAATTTTATGTTGATAAAACATCATTCATCCGAGAATGGTGGGAGAGTGGTGATAGTGTAACTTTAATTACCCGCCCAAGACGTTTTGGAAAAACCCTGAATATGTCCATGGTGGAGGAATTCTTTTCTCTGGATTATGCAGGAAGAGGAGATTTGTTTGAGGGACTTTCTATCTGGGAAGAGGAAAAGTATAGAAATCTGCAGGGAACATATCCTGTAATCAGCTTGTCTTTTGCAAAAATAAAGGATACCGACTATGAATCTACAACTTATCACATTCGGGAACTTCTTATGAAAGAATATGAAAAACATAGTTTTTTGATGGACAGTGAGGTTTTGTCAGAGATAGAAAAATCATATTATTTGCGGATGAGAAAAGAAATGAAATCGTTAGATGTGTCTATGTCATTGCATAACCTATCTGATTTTCTAAGCCGATATTATGGGAAAAAAGTCATCATTCTACTTGATGAGTATGATACTCCGATGCAGGAGGCCTATGTGCATGGTTTCTGGGAAGAAATGGTGGCATTCACCAGAAGTCTTTTTAATTCTACATTTAAGACGAATCCTTATATGGTAAGAGCGATTATGACCGGAATTACCAGAGTTTCAAAAGAGTCTGTTTTTTCTGATTTGAATCATTTAAAGATGGTAACCACTACATCGGATGAATATGCTACCTGCTTTGGCTTCACAGAAGAAGAAGTATTTGCTGCCTTAGATGCCGGTGGACTGGGAGAAGAAAAAGAAAAGGTAAAAGAGTGGTATGACGGCTTTGTATTTGGTAAGTGTAAGGATATTTATAATCCATGGTCCATACTTAACTTTATGGATACCGGAAAGTATGAAACTTATTGGGCAAATACCAGTTCTAATAGTTTGGTAGGTAAGTTAATTCGAGAAGCAGATGGAGAGGTAAAACAGTCTATGGAACAACTGTTAAAGGGGGAGCATTTATTTTGTCCAATTGACGAACAAATTGTCTATAACCAGTTGGATTATAATGAAGATGCTATTTGGAGTCTGCTGGTGGCGAGTGGTTATCTGAAAATCCTTTCTCATGAAGATATGGGAAAAGTAGAGAGGTGGCCAAATTATGAATTAGCCATAACCAATAAGGAAGTCCAGTTAATGTTTCGGGGAATGATTAGTGGATGGTTTGCTCCGGCAAAGCCTTCCTATCGAGGTTTTATAAAGTCCATGCTAATGGGTGATGTAAGCACCATGAATAAATATATGAGAAATATTACGTTACAGACATTTAGCTATTTTGATACCGGAAAAGGAGTCATCGGAGACGAACCGGAACGTTTTTATCATGGTTTTGTATTAGGTTTATTAGTGGATTTGCGAGAGGATTATGTTATTACTTCCAATCGAGAAAGTGGCTATGGAAGGTATGATGTGATGTTAGAACCATTAGATAAAAACAAAGATGCTTTTATATTGGAATTTAAAGTTCATGATTCGAAGGAGGAGAAAAGTCTGGAAGAAACTCTTGCTTTAGCCCATGCACAGATTGAAGAAAAACAGTACGAAACAACCCTCATTGCAAAAGGAATTTCAAAAGAAAAGATAAGAAAATATGGTTTTGCTTTTGAAGGAAAGAATGTGTTGATTGGGTAGATATTACGATTATAAATAGTATAATAATGAAAAAGTGAGATTCTGATTATAAAATCTCACTTTTTTGAATTAATTAAATTTCAAAGGATGCAGTTTTTTATATTGAATTGATTTCATCTGCATTTGTGAGTTGATAAATTCGAACTTTTCAGAAAACTTCCTCACCATAAAAAAAACTTTTATTTATGATATGGTTCATTATTTAGTATGCGGTAGGCACGATAAATCTGTTCAGAAAGTACCACTCCGGTTAAGGCGGGGGAAAGTTCCTGACAAGACAAAAAGAGGGTATCGCTATATGACTCCGGTTCAAATCCGATTGCAAAAGAAATATCGCTGGTGCCATGAAGGGATAGTTCTTGAATAAGACTGGAAAAGTCAGGGGAAGAAGTAGTGGAAGTCCCTGTTTTTACAGAAAAAACATAAGATTGTTTCTTTTGATATTTTTCGAAATCTGCCTCTTTTTTTATGAAGGTATAGCTTGCATTCGCATATCTGGAAAGTCTTTTCAGGTATTCTTCTATGGCTTGTATATAATGTTTTTCTGGTTTTTTATTTAAAATAATCATTGTTATGTTCATAATTCTTAACTAAAAAATTCCTTTCATAATGTATATCAAAGAGATAATTGAGAAATAATCAAAAACTTTTATCACTCGTACATGAAATATGAATGTTTCGAAATGAAACAGGTATATCAAAAAAATCTCTTACCTTCATTTTCATTCATCATTGTATCATAACCAAAATCAAAAGAAAATAAGAAAAAACATGTGAAAAGGAGAAAATACCTTGAATTTAACAAGGAAAAATAGTAAAATAACGTTGATTATCAAAAATGAAATTCTATTATTTATTCAATTTTAGTGGTTACATATCTAATCAGAACAGAATCATTCGAAAAATCATGTTGTGGCAGTATCCTTTGCGGCAACATCAAAAAATTTATACAAAATGAGGTAAAGGATAAATGGAGATATTAAAAATTCTGATTATGGCGTTGGTGCAGGCAGTGACTGAATTTATGCCTGTAAGTAGTAGAGGGCATTATATATTATTAAGAGAGTTATTAAATTATAAGGAACCAGGGGTATTATTTGACCTGTTTTTGCATTTTGGTGCTTTTATTGTAATATGTTTGGTGTATCATAAGGATGTACTTGGAATTATGATAGAAGGTGGAAAATTCCTTATAATTAAAATCCGAAATTTCTTTCTTTTTATTTCACAAAAGGTATTAAAAAAGAGTGTTACATATGACCAATTAGAAAGTAATTCAGTGCAAAAACTTGCGATTTCACTTATGATTAGTTTTGTTCCATTTTGCATTGCCGGATTTATTTTCAAGGAAAAGGTGGATGCCTGGGACCAAAATTTGCTTTATAGTGGAATTGGAATGTTACTTACTGCCTTTTTCCTGCTTTCTTCTGATTTTAAGAAAAAGGGAAAAAAGAGTTTGAAAATGATGACATATAAAGATGCCCTTGTAATAGGTATTTTTCAGGCTTGTGCTATCTTTCCTGGGTGTTCCAGACTTGGAATGTGTCTTGTAGGAGCAAAATTGATAGGGATGGAAAAGAATACTTCTATAAAATATTCTTTTTTGCTTTATCTTCCAAGCTGGTTTGTAGCAACCCTATATAAATGTATTGTGAAAGATTATACTTCCTTTAGTGTTGCTCTTCCAGGAGCAGTAGTAGGATTTTTGGGTTCTATTATTTTAAGCTTTTTTGCTTATAAAATGGTATCTGTATATCTTAAAGATAAAAAATATAAATATTTTGCATTATATAGCGGGGTGGCAGGTGTATTATCCCTTATCTGCCATTTCGTATTTGTTTAGTTAGGAGTTATAAAAATGACACAGAGTAAGAAAAAGACTTCCGGTAAGTCGGGGACTAGTAATAAAAAAACGACCCAAAAACCGGCAACAAAGAAAACGCAAAGTCAAAAAAATGGTGGAAAGAGAACAAACAGCGCTGCCTCGAAAGGACAGAACAAATCCAGACAAAATACTTCTAAGCAGGTAGAAAATGAAGTGACTTATTACGGAGAAATTATACTTTGGATTATCGCAGGAATCTGTATATTTGTATTTTTAAGTTCTTTTGGAATTTGTGGTAAAGTAGGAAATAACATTAGTGGTTTCTTTTTTGGTGTATTTGGAATTCCACAGTTTATTATGCCTTTTGTATTCTTTTTTGTTTCAGCTTTTTTGGTATCCAATGCTTTTCATTTTCAGGCAGTGAAGAAAGTAGGTTATACTTTTTTACTATCCATATTTGTAAGTGCATTTTTCCAAATGTTTGTAAGTATGGAACCGGAATCAGCGAAAGCAGCTTTTGAATATTCTAAAAGCCATAAATGGGGTGGCGGTTTTTTTGGAGGAGGTATTGTTAAATTCCTGGCAGAATATTTAGGTGTGGTAGGAACCTTTTTAGTGGTAGTAATTGCGATTATTATCTTTACAGTACTTACCATGGAAAAATCTGTGATTAAAGTAATGCATACCGGAAGTCGGAAAGTGGTGGAAGGTGCAAAGAAACTGCAAACTTCATTAGAAGAAGAGAGTGCTAGAAATGAACTAGAAAGAGCCAGGGCGAAAAAGGGAAAGAAAGATTTATATCATTCCATGAAAGTATATGAAACCACAGAACCAGAGGAAGAAGGGGATACCAAAGGTATTTTGGGGAAAAAGAAATTCAGGTCTGCTATTGAAGAAATTACCATGGAATACGAAATGGAGGAAACTCCAAAGAATGAGAGCATTCATGAAGTGGATATGAGACGTAAGAAGGAAAGTATTCATGAAGTGGGCATGAGCCCTAAGAAGGAAAGTATTCATGAAGTAGATATGAGTCCTAAGAAGGAAAGCATTCATGAAGTGGACATGAGCCCTAAGAAGGAAAACATTCATGAAATGGAAGTGGGTCCGAAATCTGTGGATAGAGCCCCTTCTATCTTTGATAAATTGGAACAGGAAACTACGAAAGAATTAGAACCAATTGCTGAAATGAAAGAAGGAAATCCGAAGAAGGAAGAAAACGGGTGGAGAGAAACCATAGTGGCAAAGCCTCAAATGGTGGAACTACAGGAAGAAGATACTTTTACCGAATCTGAGGAAGAAGCAAGAGAGGTACTTAAAAAACTGAAAACAAAAGAGAAATTAAGTGAAAAAGAACAGATTTTAAATAAAAAGACCATAGAAAAGCCGGTTTCAACGCCACAAGATGCCATACCGACGGCACCAAGACCTACGAAAAATGTGGAAAAAGAAAATGCAGAAAAGATTACTTTTACAGAAAATGTGAACTATAAATTTCCACCGCTTAGTCTTTTGGCAAAATCTCAGGAATTGCAAAAGAATGACATCAATCATATCCGGCAGACAGCTCAGAAGTTACAACAGACTTTAGAAAACTTTGGAGTCAAAGTAACAGTGACAGATTATAGTTGTGGACCTACCGTTACCCGTTATGAGTTGCAGCCGGAACCGGGAACTAAGGTTAGTAAAATTGTGTCACTAACAGATGATATTAAATTAAACTTAGCAGCGGCAGACATTCGTATGGAGGCACCGATTCCTGGAAAGTCAGCCATTGGTATTGAAGTTCCAAATAAGGAAAATCTTACTGTATTTTATCGTGATTTAATTGAAACGGATGACTTTAGAAAACATCCATCCAATATTGCCTTCGCAGTAGGAAAGGATATTGCAGGTAAGACTATTGTGGCAGATATTGCGAAAATGCCACACCTTTTGATTGCAGGACAAACTGGTTCTGGTAAATCAGTTTGTATCAACACTTTGATTATGAGTATTTTATATAAAGCTCATCCGGATGATGTAAAACTTATTATGATTGATCCTAAGGTAGTAGAACTTAGTGTTTATAATGGAATTCCGCATCTATTAATTCCTGTGGTTTCTGACCCAAAGAAAGCGGCAGGGGCCTTAAACTGGGCGGTTGCAGAAATGACAGAGAGATATCAAAAGTTTTCGGATTACGGTGTTCGTAATCTGAAAGGGTACAATCAGAAGGTAGAAGAAGTAAATCAAGAAGTAGGAGAAGAAAGTCAGCTGAAGAAATTACCGGAAATTGTAATTATTGTGGACGAGCTTGCGGATTTAATGATGGTAGCACCAGGAGAGGTAGAGGATGCCATTGTACGACTTACCCAGCTGGCAAGAGCGGCAGGAATACACTTAGTTATTGCAACACAGAGACCTTCTGTAAATGTAATCACCGGTCTGATTAAAGCCAATGTGCCTTCCAGAATTGCCTTTGCGGTATCGCAAGGTGTAGATTCCAGAACCATTATTGATATGAATGGTGCAGAAAAACTGCTTGGAAAGGGAGATATGTTGTTCTTCCCATCCGGATTCCAAAAACCAGTTCGTGTACAGGGTGCCTTTGTATCAGATAAAGAAGTAGGAGATGTAGTGGAATATATTAAGAGTCAGAATGAGGTGAAGAAATACAGTGATGATATTTCAGCTAAAATCACTCAGGCTGCTACAGCTTCTTCTGGAAAGTCTCAGGATGGTGACAAGGATGAATATTTTATTGAGGCAGCGAAATTCATTATTGAAAAAGAAAAAGCCTCTATAGGGATGTTACAAAGAGTATATAAAATTGGATTTAATCGTGCTGCCAGAATTATGGATCAGCTTGCAGAAGCTGGTGTAGTAGGACCGGAAGAAGGAACGAAACCTCGAAAGATTTTAATGACAATGGATGAGTTTTTGCAGATGTTAGAATCTGAATAATGAAAATTGATAGCAATTTGTAGTTAGGTCGTGAATCGTTGAGTCTGAGGTTGCTGTTTTCTCAGTAACCTGACACTTGGTGTCAGGTTAAGTAATGGAATGATTTAGGCTGAGATTAAAATTGAGGCTAAAATAAAATATTTCGTAGACGGAAAGATATTTTTTTGCTATACTAAGCAGAGGAATATCTTTCTTCCGTTTTTACGTGAAGAAAAAGTAATAAATCAGAGAGGATACATGGTGAGAAAATGAAAACAGATATACAAATCGCACAAGAAGCTCAAATGGTGCATATTAAAGAAGTTGCAGCAAAATTAAATATTACAGAAGAAGAGTTAGAGTTTTACGGTAAATATAAAGCAAAACTTAGTGATGAATTAATTGATAGAATCAAAGACAATGAAAATGGTAAGCTGGTACTTGTAACAGCGATTAACCCAACCCCTGCCGGAGAAGGAAAAACTACTGTTACGGTTGGATTGGGACAGGCATTATGTAAGTTAGGAAAGAAGGCAGCCATTGCCCTTCGGGAACCTTCTTTAGGACCTTGTTTTGGAATTAAAGGTGGAGCAGCAGGAGGTGGTTATTCCCAAGTGGTGCCAATGGAAGACTTAAATCTTCATTTTACCGGGGATTTTCATGCCATCACCTCTGCAAATAATTTATTGGCAGCCTTGCTTGATAATCATATCCAGCAGGGAAATGTGTTAGGAATTGACACCAGACAGATTGTATGGAAACGTTGTGTGGATATGAACGACAGGGCGTTAAGAGATATCGTGATTGGTTTAGGCGGAAAGAACAATGGATTTGTAAGACAGGATCAATTTGTTATCACTGTGGCTTCAGAAATTATGGCGATTCTTTGCCTGGCAACAGACATGAAGGATTTGAAAGAAAGACTTGGAAATATTATCGTGGCATATAACTATGAAGGAAAGCCGGTAACTGCAAAGGATATTAATGCAGTAGGTTCTATGGCAGCTTTATTAAAGGATGCCTTAAAACCAAATCTGATTCAGACCTTGGAACATACACCAGCTTTCGTACATGGTGGTCCGTTTGCTAATATTGCACATGGATGTAATAGTGTCCGTGCTACTAAGATGGCATTGAAATTAGCAGATATTGTAGTAACAGAAGCAGGATTTGGTGCAGATTTAGGAGCAGAGAAATTCTTTGATATTAAATGTAGAAAATCAGGCTTAACACCAGATGCAGTGGTACTGGTAGCTACTGTTCGTGCATTAAAGTACAATGGTGGAGTAGCGAAGAACGAGTTGTCAGAAGAAAATATCGATGCTTTAAGTAAGGGTATCGTAAATTTAGAAAAGCACATTGAGAATCTGAAGAAATACGGAGTACCAATTGTAGTTACTTTAAATCGTTTTGTTTCGGATACAGAAGCAGAATTAAACTTTATTAAGAAGTTCTGTGAAGAAAGAGATTGCGAATTTGCTCTGGCAAATGTCTGGGGTGAAGGTGGCGAAGGTGGAGTAGACCTTGCAAATGCAGTATTAAAGACTTTAGAAACAAAGAAGAGTGAATTTAAATTCTTATATGAAGATGATTTATCGTTAGAAGAGAAGATTACAAAAATATCTACAGAAATTTACGGTGCAGATGGTGTGGCTTTCTCGGCAAAAGCTAAGAAACAGTTGGAGCAGCTCACCAATCTTGGATTTGGTAATTTACCTGTTTGTATGGCAAAGAACCAATACTCTCTATCGGATGATGCGAAAAAATTAGGAAGACCAACCGGTTTTGATATTCATGTAAATGAAGTATATGTATCAGCAGGTGCCGGATTTGTAGTTGTCATTACCGGTGCTATTATGACGATGCCTGGATTACCAAAGACTCCGGCAGCATATAACATTGATGTGGATGATAATGGAGTAATCACAGGTTTATTCTAAAAATGCGGAAATTTACAACAGAACCGGAATAAAGTCATTTAAATGATAAAGGATGCAAATTGTTCCAGTTATATTATGATTGATGTGATATCCAGCTAAGCAATTGGCTGGATATTGATTCATGTTGGGTAAAACAAATACTTAAAATATGGAGGCATGAAATGGCAAATTTAATCGATGGAAAACAAATTTCTAAGGAAATTAAAGATGAATTAAAAGAATTGGTTGCAAAGAAAAAAGAAGAAGGAATGGAGGCTACTCTTGCAGTCATTCAAGTGGGAAATGATCCGGCTTCTAGTGTATATGTTGGAAATAAGAAAAAAGCCTGCGAGTATATCGGAATTCACTCTTTAGCATATGAACTTCCGGAAGAAACTACACAAGATGAATTAGTGGAATTGATTAATAAATTAAATAAAGATAATAGTGTGCATGGAATTTTAGTGCAGCTTCCACTTCCAAAACATATGTGTGAAGATGATATTATAAAGACCATTGCACCAGAGAAAGACGTAGACGGATTCCATCCTCAAAGTGTCGGTGCCTTAAGCATTGGACAAAAGGGATTTGTTTCCTGTACTCCTGCTGGAGTCATCCAGCTGCTAAAACGTTCCGGAATTGAAATTGAAGGAAAGGAATGTGTAGTACTTGGAAGAAGTAATATTGTAGGAAAGCCTATGGCGTTACTTTTGTTAAGGGAAAATGGTACTGTAACCATTTGTCATTCAAAAACCAAGGATTTAAAAGAAGTAACCAAGAGAGCAGATATTTTAATTGTTGCAGTAGGAAGACCAAAAATGGTAACTGCAGATTATGTAAAAGAAGGTGCAGTGGTGATTGATGTTGGAATTCATCGTATGGAAAACCAAAAGTTATGTGGAGATGTTGATTTTGACAGCGTAGAGCCGATTGCATCTTACATTACACCGGTACCGGGAGGGGTTGGTCCAATGACCATTGCAATGCTGATGAATAATTGTGTAGAAGCAGCGAATATGAAGTAGAAAGGCATGGAAGAAAAATGAAAATTTTATTTGTGTCACTAGGTTGTGATAAAAATCTGGTAGATACTGAAAAGATGCTGGCATTAGTGCAGGAACAGGGTTATGAAATCACCAATGAGGAAGAGGAAGCAGAAGTTGTTGTAGTAAATACCTGTTGTTTTATTCAGGATGCCAAAGAAGAAAGTATTGTTACCATTTTAGAGTACGCAAAGAAAAAAGAAGAAGGGTTTTTAAAGGGAATCATTATTACCGGTTGTCTGGCACAGCGGTATAAAGAAGAAATACAGAAAGAAATTCCGGAAGTAGATGTCATTTTAGGCTCTGCGAGTTATGATTCCATTCTTGAAGCGCTGGAAAATTTGAAAAAGAATGATAAAAAGAATAAATACGATTCTTTGGAATACCTTCCTAAGAACCTGACCAAACGTGTAATCACCACAGGAACTTCCATGGCTTATTTAAAAATTGCGGAAGGATGTAATAAAAGATGTACTTATTGTATTATTCCATCCATTCGGGGAAATTATAGAAGTGTACCTATGGAAGAAGTACTGGATGAAGCAGGACAGCTGGCGAAAAAAGGCATCAAGGAGCTTGTATTGGTGGCACAGGAAGTGACTCTGTATGGAAAAGATATTTATCAGAAAAAGGCATTGCCAAAGTTATTGGAAGAATTATGCAAAATTGAGGGAATAGAGTGGATTCGTCTTCTATATTGCTATCCGGAAGAGATTACGGATGAACTGATTGAAGTAATGAAAACGGAAGAAAAAATCTGCCATTACATTGATATGCCGATTCAACATAGTGAAGATACCATTTTAAAAAGAATGGGAAGAAGAACGACAAAAGCACAAATAAAAGAAGTGATTGGAAAATTGCGAGAAGCTATGCCGGATATTTGCATCAGAACCACATTGATTACCGGATTTCCGGGGGAAACCCAGGAAGAACATGAAGCACTGATGGAATTTGTGGATGAGATGGAATTTGACCGTTTAGGAGTTTTCACTTATTCCAAGGAAGAAGATACCAAGGCTGCGGAATTTGAAAATCAGGTAGAGGAAGAGATAAAAGAGCAAAGAAAAGAAGAAATTATGCAATTACAACAAGAAGTTTCCTATGATTTGAATCAGGATATGATAGGAAAAGAATTGGAAGTATTGATTGAGGGCTATCTTTTTGATGAGGATGTTTATGTAGGAAGAAGTTATAAAGATGCTCCTACGGTAGATGGATATGTATTTGTATCTTCAGAAGAGGAGATAGTTTCAGGCTCTTTTGTTAAGGTAAAAATAAAAGAAGCAGAGGAATATGATTTGATTGGAGATGTAATATATGAATTTACCGAATAAACTAACAATATTAAGAGTAATTATGATTCCGTTTTTTCTGGTTGCCCTATTAGTGGATGGAATCCCTGCCGGGAAATGGGTCGCATTGGCCATTTTTATTATCGCAAGTTTTACGGATATGCTGGATGGAAAAATTGCGAGAAAGTATAATCTGATTACGAATTTTGGAAAATTTATGGATCCTTTAGCGGATAAACTTTTAGTTTCAGCTGCATTGATTGCATTGATTCCACTTGGAAAAATTCCGGCATGGATAGTAATTGTAATCATCAGCAGAGAATTTATTATCAGTGGATTTCGTTTGATTGCTTCTGATAATGGAATTGTGATTGCAGCTAGTTATTGGGGAAAAATCAAAACAGTAACTCAGATGGTTATGATTGTATTATTAATTGCAGATTTTTCTAATTCTATTATAGATGTATTAGAAACGGTGTTTATTTATCTTGCTTTGGCATTGACAGTAATTTCTTTGGTGGATTATCTGATTAAGAATAAGAATGTTTTAAAAGATGGGGAAGCATAAGCTATTCTGGTGATGATTTACAAGGAATCTTGGGAATTATCATGGCTTGGTAAGAAATTACGAACTTGATAAGTGGAACATGATTACTGTTCATTTCTGAACAGTAACGGAAAATGGGAAGGCTGGAGAAAAAAAGATGAAGGAATTAAGTTTGGAAGAACAGGTAGTGAAACTTTTACAGGAAAAAAAGATAAAAATTTCCACAACAGAATCTTGTACCGGAGGTTTTCTGGCAGGTACCATTGTAAATGTTTCAGGAGCGTCAGAAGTATTTGATGAAGGATATATCACTTATTCAAATGCGGCGAAACATAAGATTTTGGGAGTAAAAGAAGAGACATTGGAACAATATGGTGCAGTGTCCGAGGAGACTGCAAAAGAAATGGCAGAGGGTTGTGCCAAGGCAGCCTGTGCTCAGATTGCAATTGGAATTACGGGAATTGCAGGGCCTACAGGAGGAACAAAAGAAAAGCCGGTAGGACTGGTATATATGGGATGTTTTTATCAAGGAACCGCAAAAGTGAAAAGATTTATTTTTTCGGGCGACAGAAGCCAAGTGAGAAAACAGTCGGTAGAAGAAGCATTGAAATTTATTCTGGAACGGTTAGAAGAATAATTTGCCATAATCTGGAATATTAATTTGAATCATCAGTATGTGTTGGATAAATGGTTAACTTTGATTTTGACATGTGAAGGATATGAAAAAAGGAACAAGAAACTTATGATAAGAAACTTGTTCCTTTTTTTTTCATGGAATTTAATAAATTACTAGTAAGCAAAAATATGTACACCACGTATTGAGAAAATTGCTTTATGGTTAATAAAGAGTTTATAGTAATTCAGCCATTTCTAATAATAGTTTTTCACTCTTTTCCCAACCTAGACAAGGGTCGGTGATAGATTTTCCATAACAGCCTTCACCAATTTTCTGACAACCGTCTTCTATGTAGCTTTCAATCATAACACCTTTGACTAATGCTTTGATATCATCGGAATGGCGCATAGAATGCAATACTTCTTTTACGATTCTAGGCTGTTCTTCCCAATGTTTTGCAGAATTGGTGTGATTTGCATCTACAATAATAGCATGATTTGCAAGGTTTGTTTTATCATATAACTGCTTTAATAAAATCAAATCCTCGTAATGATAATTTGGAATGGATTGTCCGTGTTTATTCAAAGCACCTCTTAAAATACAGTGTGCAAGAGGATTTCCAGAGGTTTTTGCTTCGTATCCTGAGAATAGGAAGGTATGTTTTCCCTGGGCAGCGATACATGAGTTAATCATTACAGATAAATCTCCGCTGGTTGGATTCTTCATACCCACTGGTATTTCGATACCACTAGATACTAATCTGTGTTGTTGGTTTTCTACGGAACGGGCACCAATAGCTACATAAGATAAAATGTCATCCATGTATTGCCAGTTTTCCGGGTAAAGCATTTCATCGGCAGCAGTAAGGTGGGTTTCTGCCATTGCACGGATATGCATCTGACGGATTGCAATGATACCATCGTATAAGTCAGAAGCTTTCTCAGGATCTGGCTGATGAAGCATTCCTTTATAACCTTCTCCAGTGGTACGAGGTTTGTTTGTATAGATACGTGGGATTAAGATTAATTTATCTTTTACCTGTTCTTGTATTTTTGCAAGACGATTCACGTAATCACAAACAGAATCTTCGTTATCCGCAGAACATGGTCCGATGATAGCTAAAAATTTATCTGATTCACCTAAAAATACTTTTTTGATTTCTTCGTCACGACGAGCTTTTACTTCTTGTAATTCCTTGCTTACCGGATATTTATCTTTAATCTCTTGAGCAGATGGAACTTGTTTCACTAACTGTAGACTCATAATCATTCTCCTTTTCTTTAAAATCCGTTACATCTTAGCATACATATATTGAAAAGTCAATGAATGCAAAAGAAAAACAAGTAAAAATGTAAAAGAAAAACAGGTAAAAACAAAAAAATGAGAATATACTTGAAAAATATAAGTATTATGTGTAAAATGTAATTGTGAGTTATGTTGTTTTTGCAGGTCTTTTAAGATTCTAAGATAAATCTATTTTATCAGGCGTTCTTTTTCGACTCGGATAATTTCAAAAAATATTATGGCTATCAGGTTGAAAAAATGTTGACAGTTGGTTAAAAATATTGTATTATCATATCAAGATAATCGAACATAAGTTTGTTAAGGGAGAAAAATTATGATAAAAGAAGAAAAATTAAAAGCGTTGGATGCCGCTATGGCTCAAATTGAAAAAGCATATGGAAAAGGTTCCATTATGAAGTTGGGAGATTCTAAAGCGAACATGAATATCGAGACGATTCCTACGGGAGCTTTAAGCTTGGATATTGCTTTAGGGTTAGGTGGTGTACCGAAGGGACGTATTATAGAAGTTTACGGTCCGGAATCCAGTGGTAAAACTACAGTGGCATTACATATGGTAGCTCAGGTGCAGAAATTAGGAGGTATTGCCGGCTTTATTGATGCAGAGCACGCATTAGACCCGGTTTATGCAAAGAATATAGGTGTAGATGTAGATAATTTATATATTTCTCAGCCGGATAATGGTGAACAGGCTCTTGAGATTACAGAAACCATGGTACGTTCCGGGGCTATTGATATTATTATTGTGGATTCAGTTGCTGCATTAGTTCCGAAGGCTGAAATCGACGGAGAGATGGGAGATACTCATGTAGGTCTGCAGGCGAGATTGATGTCACAGGCATTAAGAAAGCTGACTGCTATCGTTAGTAAATCGAACTGTATTGTTATCTTTATTAATCAATTGCGTGAAAAAGTAGGAATTATGTTTGGAAATCCAGAGACTACTACCGGTGGACGTGCTTTGAAGTTTTATTCATCGATTCGTTTGGATGTACGACGTATTGAGTCGTTAAAGCAAGGGGGCGAAGTGGTAGGAAATCGTACCAGAATTAAAGTTGTAAAGAATAAAATAGCCCCTCCATTTAAAGAAGCTGAATTTGATATTATGTTCGGTCAGGGGATTTCCAGAGAAGGTGATGTACTAGATCTTGCAGCTAATACAGATGTGGTTAATAAAAGTGGTGCATGGTATGCATATAAAGGAGAAAAGATTGGTCAAGGCAGGGAAAATGCCAAACTTTATTTAAAAGAGCATCAGGATGTGTTCGATGAAATTGAGCAGGCAGTTCGTAACCAATATGGATTGGGAGAAGCAGGAAAAGATTCAGAGGATGCTAAGAATGCCGAAACGAAAAAATCAGCTGCCGCAAAAGATAAAGTGGAAGAAAAAACTGAGGCATAGTATTTTGTATCGAGATACAAATAGATAGTGGTATAACTGTTTATGAAATTAGACTTTGTGGTGCAATGTCACAAAGTCTTTTTCATAATAAAATGAGATGATTTCACGTCCTAAGTTAAATAAAAACAGGGTAAGTGGAGGAAGGAATGGAAAAATATATTACAAAACTGGTTCCGTGGGAACGAAAGAAGGTTAAAATATATATTAATGACAGTTTTTTGTTTTTCTTATATTCCAATGAAATAAAAAAATTAAATATTCAACAGAATAAAGAAATTTCAGATGAGGTATTAGATAGGGTATATGAGGATATATTACTTCCAAGATGTAGAAATAAGTTGCTTTCACTTTTGGAATACAAAGACAGAACTGGTCAGGAACTGAGGGAACGTTTGCTAATGGAAGGCTATCCGGAAGAGATAGTAGAACGGGTTATTTTATGGGCAGAAGAAAATCATTTTATTGATATAAATCGGTTCGTGAGGAATTATATAAAGAATAATGCTGGGAAGAAAGGAAAAAAGCTGATACAAATAGAACTTTCAAAGTATGGTGTGGAGAAAGAACTGGCAAAAGAATTGCTTGCAGAAGTAGAAGTTCGGGAAGATGAACGAATAAAGGATATATATGAGAAGCGTTTTAAAAATGTGGATTTGAAAGAGGAAAAGCAGAAAATGCGAATACTGAGGTATTTCGTAAGAAATGGATTTTCTTATGAAGATGTGCATAAATTCTTATCGGAGAAATGTAATGACTTGAATTTTGACTGAAAAATGCTTGTATTAAAAAAAATATTCCAACAATTTGCATAAAATAATAAGAACCATACTTGACAGAGTATGAAAAAAAGTATAAAATTTATATGTTGTCCTTGTACAATGAAAACTAAATAGAGGAGGTGCTCCTGTTGGATCCGATACTAGTAGTAATAGTTGCTTTGGCGGCTTGTGCAATTGGTGCTGTAGTTGCAATTATTGTGCGAAAGAATTTCGTTGAAAAAGAAATGGGGAATCTTGAAGTTCAACGTAGACAGATTATTGACGAAGCATTAAGGGTAGCCAATGAAACTAAGAAGGAAGCCGAAGAAGCAAAAAGGGAAGCTTTAATTCAAGCCAAAGAAGAATCATTAAAAGCAAAAAATGATTTGGATAAGGAAATAAAAGAACGTCGGGCTGAAATTCAAAAGTATGAGAAGAGAGTGTTAGCGAAAGAAGAAACACTTGACAGAAAAGCGGAAATGATGGAGAAAAAAGAAGCTGGATTATCTGCGAAAGAAGCTACTTTAGAAAAACAAAGGGAAGACGTTGAAGAAGCTCACGGAAAGATGCTACAGGAACTAGAAAGAATTTCTGGGTTAACCTCTGAACAAGCAAAAGATTTTTTATTAAAACAAGTAGAAGATGATGTAAAGCATGAAACAGCCATTATGATTAAGGAATTAGAAAGCAAAGCAAAAGAAGAAGCTGGTAAAAAGGCGAAAGAGTATGTTGTGAATGCGATTCAGAAGTGTGCTGCAGATCATGTGTCTGAAACTACGATTTCATTGGTACAGTTACCAAATGATGAAATGAAAGGTCGAATCATAGGACGAGAAGGAAGAAACATACGTACTTTGGAAACTATGACAGGAGTAGAATTAATTATTGATGATACTCCGGAAGCTGTTGTGTTATCAAGCTTTGATCCCGTAAGAAGAGAAGTAGCAAGAATTGCCTTGGAAAAATTAATTTTGGATGGACGCATTCATCCGGCTAGAATTGAAGAAATGGTTGAAAAGGCAAAGAAGGAAGTAGAAACTATTATGCGAGAAGCAGGAGAGGAAGCCACACTGGAAGTTGGTGTTCATGGCATTCATCCTGAATTGGTTCGATTACTTGGTAAGATGAAGTATAGAACCAGTTATGGTCAGAATGCTCTAAAGCATTCCATTGAAGTAGCTCAATTATGTGGATTATTGGCAGGTGAAATTGGTGTAGATATAAAACTTGCTAAAAGAGCAGGTTTGCTTCATGATATTGGTAAATCCATTGATCATGAAAAGGAAGGTTCTCATATTCAAATTGGTGTTGAATTATGTACAAAGTACAAAGAGTCTTCAGTTGTTATTAACGCTGTAGAGTCGCACCACGGTGATGTAGAACCGGAAAGTTTGATTGCGTGTATTGTTCAAGCGGCAGATACTATTTCTGCAGCTAGACCAGGTGCAAGACGTGAGACACTAGAAACTTATACAACAAGATTAAAACAATTAGAGGAGATTGCAAATTCCTTTAAGGGCGTTGACAAAACTTTTGCAATTCAGGCAGGTAGAGAAATTCGTGTGATGGTAGTTCCAGAACAGGTGAATGATTCGGAAATGGTTTTATTAGCGAGAGATATTTCAAAACAAATTGAAAAATCATTGGATTATCCTGGACAAATTAAAATAAATATTATTCGTGAGTCCAGAGTAACTGATTATGCAAAATAAACAAGTTTGAATCTGAATATTACGTGAATTTATTTGAAAGAGTCTTAGAACGTATGTATCTAGGACTTTTTCTTATTATATTTACAGTATATTTTACAAACGCAACTAGTGTGGTAAGGTATCAGAAATAAAATGAGAGAGAATGTTGGAGTTGAAAGAGATTGATAACAGAAAGGAAAAATGCAAATTGCCCATTCTTCTAATTTATTTAGTTTGGGCTGTCTCAAGAGAGATAAGAAATGCATAGGGATTAGTATGGAAAAGATTGGATTTATTGGAATTGGTAATATGGGTTATGCGATGTTAAAAGGAGCAACCCAAAAAATACCAAAAGAAAACTTTGTGTTTACAGATATCAATACTGAAAAAGCAAGTATAGTAGAAAAAGAATTAGGTGTGAAATACGTGCCGGATAATTTAAGTTGTGTGAAGGAAGCAAAATATATTGTCATGGCAGTCAAGCCGCAATATTATCAAAATGTCATTGATGAAATTAAGAGCGAAGTAAAGAAAGAACAAATTATCATATCTTTGGCTCCGAATGTAACCATAGATGAGTTAAAGGATAGATTTGAAAAAGATATCAGGGTGTTAAGAGTGATGCCGAATACTCCTGCTATGGTTTTAGAAGGAATGACAGCAGGCTGCTATAGTAATCACGAATTTTTAGATGGAGAAAAGGAAATATTAAAACAATTTTTTGAATCCTTTGGAGAATTCGAATTAGTAGAAGAAAAGTTGATTAGTGCAGTAATTTGTGCTAGTGGCAGTTCACCGGCATATGTTTATATGTTTATTGAAGCATTAGCAGACAGTGCAGTGCGATATGGCCTTCCGAGAGATAAGGCATATAAATTTGTTGCTCAGGCAGTAAAAGGTTCTGCTCAGATGGTATTGGAAACAGGAGAACATCCTGGAAAATTAAAAGATAATGTATGTTCACCGGCTGGAACTACGATTGCAGCGGTAGAGGCGATAGAACAATGTGGGTTTAGAAATGCGTTGTTCCAGGCATCGAAAGCATGTTATAGAAAAGCTGAAAAATTAGACTAATTTGAAATGATATAGTTGCTTTGTGTGTAAATGACACAAGATGATGATTGGTTATTGAACGACCGGTGAACGTTTCGGGTACCTTGTTCTATTTTGGACTTGTTTAGCATAGGATTATAAAAAAATAAGACTGTATAAACAGTATAGGATAGAACGGAATGAAAGAACAGACTAAGAGAATAAATAAATTATGGATTATTTTTTTTCTAGGTGTTATGATTGGTTGTGTTTGTATAAATTTATATGCACGAGGAGATAAGGAAATTGTAGAACAATTAAATATTTATCTTGAACAGTTTCCGGAAGGATTAAAACAAAAAGATACATTTTATATTGCAGAAAAAAGGATCAAACAACTACTTTTCATTTTGATCTTATACGTTACTATTTCAAAAAAGTTTATTGTTCGGGTCATTACTTTTTTGTTTGGAACTATTTTAGGAATGTATCTTTCGGTTATGATGATGCGTATAGGAATGTATGGTGGTGTCTATACACTTATGTTGTACTTTCCACACTTTATTTCTTATGCATTTGCTATTAAAATTTTATACCTTTGTGCAGACGATGAAAAAGTAAAGAAAAAGAGTCTGGTGTGGGGAATGGTTGTGTTATTCTGGGTAATTGGAATTGCTTTAGAACAATTTTTTTTCCCACTTTGGGTGAATTATGTTGTGAATATTTGAGGTTTCATTTTAAGAAAAATTGTATTATAATAGTTTCATATTACGAAAAAGAGGTATAACCAATGATGAAGGATGAGATAGAGAAATTTACTTACTATCTGAAAAATGTAAAGAAATCAAGTAATAATACTGTGATGTCTTATCAAAGAGATTTGAATAAATTGTGTTCCTTTATGGAGGCAAAAAATGTAGTAGAAATTGAAAGTATAAATGATACGAACTTGAATTCTTATGTACTTTGTATGGAAAATCAAGGTTTATCCTCTGCGACGATATCTAGAACCATTGCATCTATAAAAGCTTTCTTTTTATACTTACTAAGAGAAGGAAAGGTAAAACAAGATCCCACGGTGTTGCTAAAACCACCGAAATGTGAAAAGAAAAAGCCGAAAACACTTACTATGGAAGAAGTGGAGCTTTTATTAAAGCAACCACAAGGGAATCGTCCTAAAGATATTAGAGATAAAGCGATGCTTGAATTGTTATATGCTACAGGACTTCGGGTTTCTGAACTGATTAATTTGAAATTAACAGATGTAAATTTGCAAATGGGATTTTTGGTATGTAATGATAATTTGAAATCCAGGGTCATCCCTATGGATTCAGTAGCATTACAGGCATTGGATACATATCTTACTACCTGTAGAAAGCAAATGAGTAAGGAAAATGATTATTTATTTGTGAATCGTTATGGAACGCAGATGACACGTCAAGGATTTTGGAAAATATTAAAATTTTATGCAAATAAGGCCGGAATAGAAAAAGAGATTGGACCACATATGATTCGTCATTCTTTTGCATCGCATCTGGTGGAAAATGGAGCCGATTTACACGCAGTTCAAGAAATGTTAGGGCATTCTGATATTGCGACTACGCAAATTTATGTGAATTCAAAAAATAATGCTAGGTTGAAAGAAGTTTATACTAAGGCACATCCAAGAGAACAAAGGGAAAATAGTAGAAGTTGATTTAGAATGTTTGTAACATACATGGAAAAATATTGTTAACATGGTTGGATAACAATGCCCGTGTGTTATGAAACAAAAATACAGGGACTGTCACGATGAAAAAATATCTGCAAGGCATAGGTGCTATGTAATAATATCTGCAAGGCATAGGTTGTTATGTAATGCTAAATTTTTCATCGTGATAGTCGCCTGTATTTTTTTTGAAGAATATAAAAATTTATAAAATATAAAAAGTTTTTTACGTTACTTTTGTTTGTTAATTCATTTGGACTTATGAATTCTACACTACTTTTGATTGTTGATTCGTTTGGACTTATGAATTAAGAAGAATATAAGTCCTACAAAAAACATGCCACCTGCTATATTTCCAATGGTAACTGGAAATAAATTATTTACAAATCCAGAGACGCAAAGACTTTCAATCTGTTCTGAAGTAATACCATATAAATCCTGGGCTTTTGCAACATAAGCATCATTTTGTGCAGCAAAG
The DNA here is from genome assembly GCA_045124495.1 of Lachnospiraceae bacterium. Classification (GTDB taxonomy): domain Bacteria; phylum Bacillota; class Clostridia; order Lachnospirales; family Lachnospiraceae; genus RGIG1668. Next base: position 4,132 of record JBGVLX010000064.1, on the reverse strand, counting down.
ATACCTGCAGGGATGTAATACATATTAGCAACGCAATGTTCAAATCCGGAGATTACGAATACCCAGATTGGGAAAAAGATAGCTAAAATCTTTCCGGCAACATCTTTAGCACTACCAGCCATAAAAATAGCAAGACAAACTAAAATGTTACATAGAATTCCGGAGACAAATGCCTTTTCTGGTGGCAAATTTACTTTTCCTAAAGCCACCTTAATCGTAAAAGCACCTAAACCACCATTGGTGTAATCAAATTGTCCGCAGTAACAAACACAGAATGCAACAAATGCGGCGCCTATCATATTACTAAAATAAACAATAAACAGATTTAAAATCATTTTATAACAAGGAACTTTTTTTGAAAAAACAGCCATGGAAATCAGGCAATTACCTGTAAATAATTCCCCACCAACTAAAACGATTAACATTAGTCCACATGGGAAAATGGCTCCGGCTACAGTTCTGGCAAGCCCCACATCCTTTATTCCGTGCATGGCCAAGGAGCTGGCTTCTCCACCAAAAGCAATGAACATACCGGCGATGATACCAAGTAAAATCATTTTAAGTTTTGGCAGGTTCGCCTTGTTGATGCCGGCTTGTATATTATTATCAATGATTTGAGCAGGGGGATTAAATTGTTCCATCTTGTATTCTCCATTCTGTAAAATGAGGTTTTGTCAAAAAACGACACATTTAAATATAACTCGAAAAAATATCAGTGTCAAGTAATGTTTTGGTAGAATGAAATTGTAAAATATGGTATAGTATATAGTAATAAATAGAGGTGCATTGTGAATCATAGTGGATAGGATAGGATGATTATGTCAACTACATTTAAAATATGTTAGGCATTATTGAGATTTAAGTACAAAAAAACAATGTATTTTTTATTTTGTAGAGAAATTATTAATAATTTGAGAGCAGGTGTAGATTATGATAAAAAGAGTGATATGGATGATATTGGACAGTGTGGGAATTGGAGCTTTAGAAGATGCCAAAGATTATGGGGATGAAGGTGCTTTTACATTAAAACATGTATTAGAACAGAATCCGGGAGTAAACTTGCCTAATTTAAGAAGGCTGGGACTTGGTAATATTGATTCTAGTCTGCCTTTGAAAGAGAATTCCGAATGTATTGGTTGTTATGGAAAAGCAAAAGAAATTTCAAAAGGAAAAGATACTACCATCGGACATTGGGAAATGGTTGGAATTCATACAAAGATCCCGTTTCGGACATATCCGGATGGCTTTTCTGATGAAATTATGAATGAGTTTATGAAACAATGTAAAATTGGGGGATATCTTGGGAATTGTGTGGCATCCGGAACAAAAATTATTGAAGAATTAGGAGATGAACATGTAAAAACCGGATATCCAATTATATATACTTCTGCAGATAGTGTTTTTCAAATTGCGGCTCATGAAGAGGTAATACCTTTGGAAAAATTATATGAAATGTGTCGTATTGCGAGAAAAATTTTAGTTGGAGATAACAGTGTTTCTAGAGTAATAGCCAGACCTTTTATTGGAACTTCCGGCAATTATGTAAGAACATCAAACAGACATGATTATTCAGTAAAACCAGAGAAAGAGAATCTTTTGAATTATCTGACAGAGAGTGGGATACCGGTTATAGGAATTGGAAAGATTCATGATATTTTTGCCGGCGAAGGAATTTCAGAGACAATTTATACGAAAGATAACATGGATGGAGTGGATAAAACACTGGATATAATGCATAGTCTTAAAAAAGGGTTGATTTTTACTAATCTTGTAGAGTTTGACTCGAAATGGGGACATCGGAGGGATGCGAAAGGGTATTTACAGGGAATTTTGGATTTTGATGCACGGCTGAAAGAAATTATGGAACAGATGCGGGAGGAAGATTTGCTGATTATAAATGCAGATCATGGCTGTGACCCTACGTTCAAAGGGACGGACCATACCAGAGAGTATATTCCTATTTTATTGTATGGAAAGTCAATAAAAAAAGGTATTAATATTGGAATTCGAAATAGTTTTGCGGATATTGGACAAAGTATTGCAGAAATTTTTGGGACGAAGACCTTAAAAATTGGTCAAAGCTTTCTGGATGAGATAATTTAACTGATATATGTTAAGAAGAATTGAGGTTTCGAGGATTTTTTTGATTCGGGTTTGTAAAAGACTGGAAATTATAATGTCACAGGTGGAAGAATGTAAATTGGGTACGATATCCAGGAAAGGAATTACCTATGAATATGTATGATTTAATTCAAAAGAAACGAGATGGTTTTACCTTAACTACAGAAGAAATTAAATATGTTGTAAGTGCTTATACAAAGGGGGAAATTAAAGATTATCAAATGTCGGCCTTTCTTATGGCAGTTTATTTTCAAAAAATGAATAAGCAGGAAACAGTAGATTTAACCCTTGCTATGGCTTCAAGCGGAGAAATGCTTGATTTAAGCCGGATTCATGGGGTAAAAGTAGATAAACATAGTACAGGAGGAATTGGAGACAAAACTACCTTGATTTTAGCTCCAATGTTAGCTGCTCTTAACATTCCGGTTGCAAAAATGTCGGGAAGAGGATTGGGTTATACCGGAGGAACTATAGATAAGCTGGAAAGTTTTCCAGGATTTTCGACCTCTGTGACGAAAGAAAATTTTATTGAAAATGTGAATCGGCATTTCATATGTGTCGCTGGACAGACGGAAAATCTGGCTCCTGCAGATAAGAAAATTTATGCGTTGCGAGATGTGACGGCGACAGTAGATAATATATCCTTAATTGCTTCTAGTATCATGAGTAAAAAACTTGCATCTGGTGCAGATGCTATTGTTTTGGATGTGAAATGTGGAACCGGTGCATTTATGAAAAAAGAGGAAGATGCCGTTTTGCTTGCAAAGACTATGGTTCAAATTGGGGAAGATGCTGGAAGAAAAACAGTTGCGTTAATTACGGATATGAACCAGCCTTTGGGACGTATGGTAGGAAATTCTTTGGAAGTGCAAGAAGCAATTTCGGTATTAAAAGGAGAGGGAGATGAAAGATTACGGGAGTTATCCTTGCAACTTGCGGCATGGATGATGGTTTCAGGAGGATATGAAAAAGAAATTCCGTACGCTTATGAGAGAGTAAAAAACACTATAGATAAACATCTGGCCTTGGACAAAATGGCAATGTGGGTCGAAAGCCAGGGAGGAAATAAGGAATCTGTTTATGAAGGAACAGGATTGAAAAAAGCATCAAGACAAAAAAAGGTATATGCAGAAGAAGACGGATTTTTATATTGTGTAGATGCCACAGAAGTAGGAAAAGCTGCTTTGATTTTAGGAGCGGGAAGGGTACAGAAAGAGGATAAAATTGATTTAGGGGCAGGAATTGAATTATTGGCCCAGGATGGAGAATGGGTAGAAAAAGGAAAGGCTTTTGCCATTTTGCATTATGAGGAAGAAGAAAAAGCACTTCAGGCAGAAAAAATACTAAAGAAGGCATATGAGATAAAAAATGCTAAAATGGATTCAAAAGCCTTAATAAAAAAAGTAATTACAATAAAAGAATGTTGAGAATCAGCCAAGTTTATGAAAACTTGGCTTTCTATTTTTATAGGTAGTATAATATCTGTAACCTAAAGATAGAAGGTGTTTTTCGGTTTCTGAAAAATAGGCTCCTATATTTTTTGCTATATGTGCATCACTACCAATGGTGATAATCTCGCCACCAAGCTCTAAGTACCTTTTTAGGATGTATGGATGAGGATGCGGAAAATGTAAGCCCTTGGAAAGGGAGGCAGTATTGATCTCAATTCCCTTTCCAAGTTCTATGATTCTTTTAAGGATTTCGTCTAAAAGATCAGAAAAGTCGGAAGGAATATAAGGTACTTGAATATATCGGCAGACTTAAAAAGGTTCAGGAAAAGGTTGAAGATAAGATTCTCATCGTTCCAAGAATATATACCAATAAACCACGTACAACCGGTGAAGGGTACAAAGGAATGATGCATCAACCAGACCCACAGAAAAAACCTGATATGGTTGCCGGACTGATTGCGATTCGCCATATGCATCTTCGTGCAATTTCTGAAAGTGGTCTTACTGCTGCGGACGAAATGCTCTATCCTGACAACTACCGCTACCTGTCCGACCTGCTG
>JBGVLX010000063.1:0-4908 GCA_045124495.1 Lachnospiraceae bacterium | reverse complement strand
ATTGACTGCCACTTATTTGCTGGGTAAGTTCCGTCAGCGTTCTCATACCACCAACCTTTAGCATTTTGCTTCCATCCTGCAGTTGCTGCCATTACAGGAGTAGCTGCAGTACTTGCAAGCATACCAGCTGTCAAAGCTACTGCCATAGCTTTTTTAGCTTTTCTTGACATTTTAATCATTTTCTTTTTTCCTCCTTATTTTCGCTCCCTGACCTTGCCTGAAATCCCTTATTAATGTAATGAGAATGAATTGATCATTCTTGCAATTGTGGGTGAATGATACCACAAATTTTAAAATTCAGTAAATTCAATATCTAGGAGGATTTTTTTCACTTTCGTGATACTAATTTGATACTACATTTGCATTTTTTTCATAAAAAACGTCCTGAAAGCCTCGTAAACTAAAGGATTTTTTCAAAAATCCGTGATACTAAAATGATACTAATTTTTTATTTTCCTTTTCTCAACCCCTCGAAAAATCTCGAAAAAACACGAATCGTCATCATTGTATTTTTATTTTTTTGATTTCCTATACCCCTTATAACAGAAAAATTATCATATATTTTTCACCAATATTATTGACATATTTATCATTTTCAGTTATTGTAAAATATTACATTTTAAATACATTATGAATAACAATAACGAGTACCTATATAATTTAACAACAATAAAAAAGAAATGAGAGACCCGCATGAATCATAGACTATACGGTGAAACTCATTTCTTAATGTCATATTATTAGAACTGGTAACGATTATCAATCACAAATATTAGAATAAATAATTGTGTATATTTACTGTAGAAAAGTTAGGAAGGAACACCTGTCATTCTCCCCAAGGGCTCACGTTAATGAACTACAATATTTGAGTAAATCAGTTTTTTCAATGCATCATAACCCTAAGAATTCATGTGCCTTTGCAGATGTCATATACTCGCCTTGTGCAACTGACTCTTCTGCAGTTTTTATTTTTTTAATATCTTTTCCGCCTCTTCAAAAATCATAGGATTCAACGGAATTCCAATCGATTGGGTTGTTGCAGATATAAACATTCAATCGTTTCCAGTAAATAAACAGTCGTTTATTTTTTGGCTCCAATCCACTTCCAACTGACATATCCTCTTTTGTTTTGAGCAGTTCCTCCATATGAACTCCTAATAGCTTACTTAATGAATACAAATGCTCCACTGTCGGAAGCATCTTTCCCTTAAACCAGCGGTAAATGGATTGTGGACATTCCAGGTGCAAATACCCTTGAACTTCCTTTACAGAATACCCTGCTTCCTTTAAACAATATTTTAACCACCTGCCTGTTTGTTCCACATCAATATAAGAATCTTCCTCTTTCCTCAAAATAATCACCCTCTTGCTGTAAACGTTCTAATATAAGTATAACACAAAATTATTCTTCTTACCTATGAGTAAAACCTTTTTTTCATTTTTTTATATTTATGTTCACCCACAAACAGAGTTATATTTTTCAGTTTTTTCATGTTTATCGCATAAAACGATTTCAGGGCATATAGGACATCCTCCCATGCACAGTTCCCGTTTTATACAGTCCGGACATGCCAAACGGAAATGATTTCTAAAATTTTCAAACTCCTCACTATTCCAGGCTTCTTGTATGGTATGTTTTCTCAAATCAACTGCCCATCTTAAATCCTGATTGTCAAAACTGCAAGGCATCATTTTCATATCATGACTGATATAGGCTGACCATCTGGCACCTTCGCAAGTATCCAGACTATTAAAATCTATGTTTTTAGAATAATTTAGCAATGCCGGAACTGAACAGGAATCGAATCCAATCTTATATCCAACATTTCCTTTACTGATAAGTTCCATAAATTCCTGTACTTCTCCATGTTCCAAAGAAAGTACATCCTGTTTTTTTCCAAGTCCAACTGGTTTATGAAGAAGAAATACAATCGCATTAATCCCCTTCGGAAAACTGTTCTCTTTTATTCTTTCAATGGCTTCTTTTATGGAATTTTTTGATAAAACATAGTGGATATTGGTCTTGACTCCCACATTTATTAAATTCTGAATGGCTCGTATTGTATAATTGCTTCGATACCAGCTTACTGCCACCGCACCACAGTACTCTTTACAAAGTTTTGCACATTCCTCTGTCATACCCAGACCAGAAGTCGTAAAATTAGGAACAATCCTTGCATCTTTGCAGATTTTTAATATTTCCTCGAAACATTCATGCTGATCCGGGTCACCACAACCACCCAGAGCAATCTGATAGGTATTCCCCTTACACTGCTCCACGATTTCTTTAAAATCCTCCACACTCATATTCGCAAATTCTGAATGTAGTCCATCCTGGTAACAATACACTCCCGCTTTCAAACACAAACCACTTTTTCCATGGGCACAATGCCCCATAATACCAACATCTAAAAGTTCCGGAAAAGATGCCATAAAAGGATCTATTCCGGTATCCATCCCTTCTTTCATAATTCCGGTTCGAACATATTCTCCAGTCTTTTCACAAAAGAAGGACATAAAATCTCTTTCTTTTCTTATCCGCATATTACCACCATCCTAAAAGCATCTCTTTAGAAAGTTCATACCATCTCTTTAGTAAGATAAATCTCCATCTATTATTGTAAAATTTTCATCATCCACGCTTTCCAGTCTATCCCAAATTTCCAAATATGTCTCAGCAAACTTATACTCTGCTTCTGCATGACACACCTCACCCCAATAAACTGCCTCACCCGCTTCTAATGCTTCACGGATATCGTCTTCTTCCTCCTCTGAGAAATAATACGTTCTAAAACACAGTTCAATCTCCTCCTCCGTACTATCCGGTGTTAAAATCGCCTTACCCAGAAATCTTTTCTCCACAAAATCAATAATTTCATTCTTTTGTTCTTCGGTTAATTCTCCCCGTCTCGCTAAAATAAAACTGCTGCTGCTTGAATTTGTTACAAAATCTGTTCTTATCTTCATAATCACGCCTCCATAAAATACTTTTTACATGCTACAATTTAAGTATAAAAGACCATTTACCATTTGTCATTGGACAGTTAGTCCAATCCTATAAATTCCCAATCACGTAATTTTCAGGATTATAAAATTCCAAATACTATACCTTTCCAATTTCACAAACCAAAAATAAAAAAGTGCCCGATCTTTCCTAAGACCTGACACTTTCTTCTTCCTTTGTCTGTAACAAAATCTGATAAATCTCTCTTTTTCCTACATTTCTATCCTTTGCTACCTGTTTCATGGCAGCCTTGCTATCCATTCCTTGTTTTAAATACCCTTCATAATGTTCCTGTACTGATATTTCGCTAAAAGATTGGATTTCCTTCTCTTTTTTCTCTTTCCGGCTCATGCCTTCGATTACCAGAACACACTCTCCCTTCGGATCTTCCACCTCATACTTTGCAATCGCATCCTCAAGGGTAGTCAGAAAAACCGTTTCATGTTTTTTCGTAAGTTCACGGAGTAACGTCATCTTGCGGTTTCCCAGAATTTCCAGACACTCCTGTAAGGTTTTCTTTAATCTATGAGGCGCCTCATATAAAATAATGGTTCTGGTTTCCTCTTTTAACTCTTCTAAAACCTCCTGTTTTTCCTTTTTGTCCGCCGGAAGAAATGCCTCAAAACAAAATCTTCTGGTAGGGAGTCCGGACAAAGTTAACGCTGTCACTGCTGCACAGGCACCTGGCAGTGAGGTTACCTTCACCCCTGCCTCATGGCACTGTCTTACCAGTTCCTCCCCCGGATCCGAAATGGCCGGAGTACCTGCATCCGTCACCAATGCAATCTTTTCTCCCATCTGCATTCTCTGAACCAGATATTTCGCCTTTTCCACCTTATTATACTCATGATAACTGGTCATAGGGGTTTTTATTTCAAAATGATTCAATAATTTTATGCTATGTCTGGTATCCTCTGCCGCAATCAAATCCACTTCTTTTAACGTATTTAACACTCTAAATGTGATATCTTCCAGATTTCCAATGGGCGTTGCACATAAATATAACTGCCCCTGCTCCTTTTCCTGCATGTCAATTTCTCCTAAAACAATATTCTATGTATCAACCCAATCCATTCAAAAACCATACATCCTATCAATTCTCACCAAACACGACACTCTGTGTAATCAACCCAATCCATTCAAACGCCATACATCCTGTCAATTCCCACCAAAATAACACTCTGTGTAAATCAACCAGAAGCATCACATTAAGAAAAAACTCACAGGATATAGCACTATGATATCTCAAAAAACGCTGATATCCCAAATTGTTTTTCCCATTTACGCCTGTCCCGGTCAGCTACACAGAGTAAATTTCATGTATCTCTTCCGTATATACCTTTGGCTCTTTATATACAATTAAGGGCGGACCAATCTTTATCATGGATTTTCCACCCTTTACCGCCTCAATCAACACCATATTCGGCTCCTTGTCTATGTATGGATGAACCAGACGCATCCGCTTAGGTTCTAATCCATACTGCTGCAGCCTGGTAAAAATTTCAGCCAATCGGAATGGCTTATGCACCATATGAAAGCTGCCTCCTACCCTTAAAAGTTCACCGGCCTGTCTGCAGACATCCTCAAGGGTGCAAAGAACTTCATGTCTCGCAATCGCTTTTGGCAAGTCCGGATTTTTTAATCCATGCATATCATTCATGTAAGGCGGATTACAGGTAACCACATCAAAACTGGCTTTTCCGAAAATTTCACTGGCATTTTTTATGTCACCCTTCACGATATGGACTTTCTCCTCGAATTTGTTTAGAGCCACACTTCTTACCGCCATATCATAACTTAATTCCTGTATTTCCAATCCGATAAATTCTCGTCCTTTTGTCTTCGCCTCTAACAATATGGGAATCACACCGGTTCCGGTTCCCATATCTAATACCCTCTGCCCC
>JBGVLX010000062.1:0-9483 GCA_045124495.1 Lachnospiraceae bacterium | reverse complement strand
TCGCAATTGCCTATTATAAAATGTTTGTGATCAATCTTTTTTACTATTTTATATATTATATAATAAACCAAATACTCACTTTTATTCCATTTTCTTTACTTTTATATAAGACATTCTTACCTACTTATTCTTTCATAAAATAATGAGGGGATCAAAAGATATTTTGCCCCCATCATCATCATATATAATTTGTGGATAACTATATTTTTTCATATAATTATCCACATTTTTAATTTATATTGTTTTCAAGTATTCATCTATTGCTGTTTCATAAAGATTATTACCTTTAGAATCGATTACTACAATGACCGGAAGGTTTTCTACTTCTAATTTTCTTATGGCCTCCGTTCCTAAATCTTCATATGCAATTACTTCAGCCTTTTTTATGCATTTTGACAGCAAGGCTCCGGCTCCGCCCACTGCAGCAAAATATACTGCCTGGTTTTTCACTATGGATTTTATAACTTCTTCGGACCTTTTTCCTTTTCCTATCATTCCGGCTTGTCCTAGTTCCAATAAGGTTGGTGCATATTTATCCATACGGCTGCTGGTGGTAGGACCTGCGGAACCAATAACTTTACCTTCTCTGGCAGGGGTTGGTCCAAGATAATAAATAATATTGTTTTCAATGTCAATTGGTAATTCTTTTCCCTCTTTTAGTGTTTCAAACATTCTTTTATGTGCAGCATCCCTTGCTGTATAGATGGTTCCGCTGATATAAACATAGTCTCCGGCAGATAGTGTTATGGCAGTTTCCTTTGTCATAGGTGCAGTAATATGCTTTTCCATTCTGATTCCTCCTTATATTTTATTTATTCTATTTTGATAATTGCGAAACTATAATATTTTATGTGAAAGTGATTCAAAAGTAACAAAACAATGCAGGCACGCTTTCGCTGCGTTCGGCTCGTAGCGGTACTAAATTCGCGACAAGTCGCTTATTAAGTACCGACGGCCGCCCAAGCACCTGCTTATGTATTTGTTTCTTTTGAATCACTTAATATAAGTTTTTGTAGTTTCGCAATTGCCTATATTTATTCTATTTCGTCATTATAAAGTTCTTCTTACATGGCGGTTTACATGACAGCAGATATTTACTGCCATTGGGAGTCCCGCAATGTGTGTTGCGAAGGTTTCAATATTAACCTTTAATACCGTTGTTTTTCCACCTAATCCCGCTGGCCCGATACCAAGCTGATTTAACTCCCTTAATAATTCTTTTTCCATTTGTGCGATATGAGGTAGAGGGGATTCCTGATCTACATCTCTGGTTAATGCTGTTTTTGCCAGAATGGCACTTTTTTCAAAATCTCCTCCGATTCCGACTCCGACAACCATTGGCGGGCAGGCGTTAGGACCTGCATCTTTTACTGCTTGAATAACACTCTTTTTTACTCCATCCGCGCCATCTGCGGGTTTTAACATAAATACACGGCTCATATTTTCGCTTCCAAAACCTTTTGGAGCTACTGTAATTTCAACATTTTCTCCTGATACAATTTCATAATGAATGATTGCAGGAGTATTGTCTTTTGTGTTTACTCTTAAAAGTGGGTCATTTACCACTGACTTTCTTAGATATCCTTCCTGATAGCCTTGTCTTACCCCTTCGTTGATGGCATCTGTAATATTTTGTCCTTCAAAATGTACATCTTGTCCTACTTTTATGAAAACTACTGCCATTCCGGTATCCTGACAGATTGGTATCTGATCTTCTTTTGCAATGTTCATATTTTCACAAAGCTGGCCTAAAATCTGTTTTCCAAGTGCACTGTCTTCCTGTTCTTTTGCATTATGAATCGCAGATTCCATGTCCGGGGACAAATAATAATTTGCCTGAATACACATTTCTTTTATATTTTTTACAATTTCATCAGTATGTATAGTACGCATATTAAACCTCCTGTTTTATTCATGATTTTAATTCAAGAATGCCTCCTGGCTGTGTTACAGAAATTAATATAATATAATATAATATAATATAATATAGCTATATTTTCTGTAATCCGCAGGAGGCTTATCGGACAAATGTGCCCATTTATTATTGAATCACTTATATTTTTATTAACATAGCTTGTAAATAGTTGTCAATTATCGCGCCAATCAATTTTTACAAACCAATAAAGTTTTACAAGATGTATCCTGAGTCATAAAAATACATTCTTTTTATGATTCTTCCTCATTTTCGAGATTTTCTTCCATCTCTTTTAATTCTTTTTCTGAGGCATTTTCTTTTACTTTCGCAATACTTGCAACAGAGATATCATTTTCCATGTTGATTAATTTCACTCCGGAAGTAATTCTTCCTAATTCAGAAATCTTATCTACTTCCAAGCGGATAATAATTCCCTGAGTAGTTATCAGCATAATTTCATTTTCGTCGTTTACTGCCTTAAATCCTACTACATTTCCGGTTTTCTCAAGAATCTTATAACATTTTACACCTTTTCCTCCACGGTGCTGTGGTGTAAATTCATCCATTGAAGTTCTCTTACCCATACCATTTTCAGATACGATTAATAAATCTTTACCCTGAGTATCTAACTGCATTCCTACTACTTCATCGCCTTCGGATAAATTCATACCAATCACACCCATAGAGTTACGTCCTGTGCATCTTACGTCAGTTTCTTTGAATCGGATACACATACCATGTTTGGTTACTAAGATAACATCATGTTTGTTATCTGTAGCTTTTACTTCGATTAATTCATCGCCTTCTCTTAAATTAATGCCGGTAATTCCGGATTTTCTGATATTCTGGTATTCTGAAATGTCTGTTTTCTTTACCAAACCATTCTTTGTGGTCATAAATAAATACCTGCCACCCTTATAGTCTTTTAAAGTAATCAGGGCAGTGATATTTTCGTCCGGCTGTAACTGAAGCAGGTTAATAATAGCAGTTCCTCTGGTGGTTCTGCTGGATTCTGGTATTTCGTAAGCTTTTAAGCGGTATACACGGCCTTTATTAGTAAAGAATAATACATAGTGGTGGGTTGTGGTCATAACCAAATCTTCTATGTAATCTTCTTCTAAAGTCTGCATTCCCTTAATTCCTTTACCGCCACGGTGCTGACTCTTGAAGTTATTTACAGTCATTCTTTTTATGTAACCTAATTTCGTCATGGCAATGACTGTAGTTTCTCTTTTTATCATGTCTTCAAAGTCGATTTCTTCTTCATCGTATCCGATGGAAGTTCTTCTTTCATCACCGAATTTTTCTACTACGATTAATAATTCTTCTTTGATGGTTCTTAACAGAATTTTTCCATCTGCTAAAATTGCCTCTAATTCTTTGATTTTTTCCATCAATTCACGCAATTCGCTTTCAAGTTTTTCTCTTTCTAGTCCTGTTAACGCACGAAGTCTCATATCCACAATGGCTTGTGCCTGAGCATCCGTTAATTCAAATCTCTGGATTAATCTGTCTTTCGCTTCCTGTACATTCTTGGAAGAACGGATAATGGAAATGACTTCGTCAATATGATCCAAGGCAACCATTAAACCTTGTAAAATATGTGCGCGCTCCTGCGCCTTGTTTAATTCGTATCTGGTTCTTCTGGTTACAACTTCTTTTTGATGTTCCAGATAGTAGTAGAGCATCTGGTATAAATTTAACACTTTTGGTTCATTGTTTACCAATGCCAGCATGATAACACCAAAGGTGTCTTGTAACTGGGTATGTTTATATAATTGATTTAATAATACATTGGCATTACAGTCTCTCTTTAATTCAATGACTACTCTCATACCGGTACGGTCGGATTCATCTCGGATTTCTGTAATTCCCTCTATCTTCTTATCTTTTACCAAATCGGCGATTTTTTCAATCAGTCTGGCCTTATTTACCATATATGGAAGCTCGGTAATTACGATTCTCTGTTTTCCATTTTGCATTGGTTCAATATTGGTGATGGCACGTACTTTTATTTTTCCTCGTCCGGTGCGGTATGCTTCTTCAATTCCCTGAGTACCTAAAATTTGGGCACCGGTTGGAAAATCGGGACCTTTTACAATTTCTAGTAGTTCTTCTAATTCTGTTTCTCTCTCTTCCAATACCCGGTTGTCAATGATTTTTACCACTGCATTTATGATTTCTCTTAAATTATGTGGAGGGATATTAGTAGCCATACCTACTGCAATACCGGAAGTACCGTTTACCAATAAGTTTGGAAACTTAGATGGTAATACCATTGGTTCTTTTTCGGTTTCATCAAAGTTCGGTGCAAAATCAACGGTGTCTTTATTAATGTCTGCCAGCATTTCCATGGATATCTTGGAAAGTCTTGCTTCTGTGTAACGCATGGCAGCGGCACCGTCTCCATCCACGGAACCAAAGTTTCCATGACCGTCTACCAATTTATATCTTGTATTCCATTCCTGGGCTAATTTAACCATGGCTTCATAGATAGAGCTATCACCATGTGGATGGTATTTACCCATGGTATCACCTACGATACGGGCACATTTTCTGTGTGGCTTGTCCGGACCATTGTTCAATTCTATCATGGAATAAAGGATTCTTCTTTGAACCGGCTTTAAACCATCTCTTACATCCGGCAGTGCTCTTGCAGCGATTACACTCATGGCATAATCAATGTAGGAGCTTTCCATTGTCTTTTTCAGATCCACTTCCTGAATCTTATCAAAGATATTGTCTTCGTTCATTTATTTCACCTCACTATATATCTAAGTTCTTAACAAATTTTGCATTTGCTTCAATAAATTCACGTCTAGGTTCTACTTTATCTCCCATCAGGGTATTAAAGGTTAAATCTACTTCTGCAGAATCTTCTTCATCAATATTTACTCTTAATAAAATTCTCTTTTCCGGATCCATAGTCGTTTCCCATAACTGTTCTGCGTCCATTTCTCCAAGACCTTTGTATCGTTGGATTTTATTATTTCCATCTCTTCCAATTTCGGTAAGAATCTGATTTAATTCCTCATCACTATAGGCATACCATACTTTTTTATTTTTTTCTATCTTGTATAGTGGTGGCTGAGCAAGGTATACATGTCCTTCCGTAATTAATTTTGGCATAAAACGATAGAAAAATGTTAATAACAAGGTCGCAATGTGAGCTCCATCCACATCGGCATCTGTCATGATAATAATTTTGTGATATCTTAACTTGCTGATATCAAAATCTTCATGAATTCCGGTTCCAAAAGCAGTGATCATTGCTTTGATTTCGTTGTTTACCAAAATCTTATCCAGTCTGGATTTTTCTACGTTAAGAATTTTACCTCTTAGTGGAAGAATCGCCTGGGTTGCTCTTTGGCGGGCAGTTTTCGCAGAACCACCTGCAGAGTCACCCTCTACAATGTAAATTTCACAATTCTTAGGATCTTTATCAGAACAGTCTGCTAACTTACCAGGAAGAGTCATACTGTCTAGGGCTGTTTTTCTTCTGGTTAAATCTCTTGCTTTTCTTGCAGCATCCCTTGCACGTTGGGCTAGTACTGCCTTATCACAGATTACTTTTGCAACCTGTGGATTTTGTTCTAAGAAATAGGTTAACTGCTCGCTAACAACAGAATCTACAGCCCCTCTGGCTTCACTATTTCCTAATTTTTGTTTGGTCTGTCCTTCAAACTGTGGCTCCGGAATTTTAATACTGATAATGGCTACCAAACCTTCTCTGATGTCTTCACCGGATAAGTTTGGTTCATTGTCCTTTAATAATTTATTTGTTCTGGCATAATCGTTAAACGTCTTTGTTAAGGCATTCTTAAATCCTGCTAAGTGAGTACCACCTTCCGGTGTGGTAATATTATTTACGAAACTATAGGTATTTTCGTTATAGGATTCATTATGCTGGATGGCCACTTCTACATAAACATCATCTCTTTTACCTTCACAGTAAATGATTTTCTCATATAGAGGATCTTTATTTTTATTAAGATATTCCACAAATTCCTTAATTCCACCTTCGTAGTGGAATACTCTTTCTTTTTCCTGTTCTTCACGAAGGTCAGTTAATATGATTTTAAGTCCCTTAGTAAGGAATGCCATTTCTCTTAATCGATTTTTTAATACATCATAATCAAAGATAGTTTCTTCGAAAATGGTTTCATCCGGTAAGAAGGTTACTTCCGTTCCGTTATGATCTGTTTCTCCTATTTCCTTTAGAGGATACATTACTTTTCCTTTTTCGTAACGTTGCTTGTACATTTTACCATCTTTATGAATGGTAACTTCCAGCCAATTCGAAAGTGCATTTACAACAGAGGCACCAACACCATGAAGGCCACCTGATACCTTATATCCTCCACCGCCGAACTTTCCACCGGCATGCAGAATGGTAAATACTACTTCAACTGCAGGAATTCCCTTTTTCTCGTGGATTCCAATTGGAATTCCACGACCATTATCAATAACCGTAATGGAATTGTCTTTGTTAATAAATACTTTTATGGTATCACAAAATCCTGCCAGAGCTTCGTCTACTGCATTATCCACGATTTCATAAACCAGGTGATGCAGACCTCTTGCTGAGGTACTACCAATATACATACCTGGTCTTTTTCTTACAGCATCCAAGCCTTCCAAAATCTGAATCTGCTCTGCGCCATACTCTACATTTTTGTTTTCGTCCATTTTTTCCTCCATTCCGAAGCGTTATACGCTGGGAAACTTAAGCAGAACTTTTGATTTTGCCCTCGTATTCCCTATCATATACTATTATTTTTAACATCTAATCACAAAATTTTAAATACAATACTCTTCTTGTAATATATAAATGCATTTTTTTATATAATCATTTTCTTGCAATATATAAATGTGTTTTTTATATAATCATCTTTTTTTAGCATTCAAACGCATTTTTATATAATCATCTTTTTTAGCATTGAAACGCATTTTTATATCATCATCTTTTTTAACATCCAACGCAATATTTCAAATAATATTTTTAGAAACTTACGAATTAGAAACAGTTATATTTTCTTCTGTCACTTTTCCTTCTACTACCTGGAAAATCTTATCTATATTTAACCTTCCTTTAATAAATTCATCCAGACCGGTACATGTAATCATGGTTTGAATCTCCTTGATACTTTCTAGGAGATAATTTTTTCTGTCATGGTCTAATTCGCTCATAACATCATCTAACAACAAAACAGGGGTATCTTTTATGATACTTTTCACTAATTCTATTTCTGCAAGTTTTAAAGACAAGGCTACGGTTCTTTGTTGTCCCTGAGAACCAAACTTACGAATATCAATTCCATTCACCATAAAAGCCATGTCATCTCTATGAGGACCTGTTTGTGTGGTTAAACTTTTTAAATCGTTGTTTCTTTTTTTATTTAAGGTTTCCTCAAACCGCTCTTTTTCCGTGTTCTTTTCATAGACAATTTCTATTTCTTCTTTGTCCCCGGTTAATTTCTTATGTATTTCTTTTATGATATCATTTAATTTTATGATAAATTTTTCTCTTTCTTCAATGATAACACTTCCATGTTCTATTAACTGTTTATCCCAAATATCTAAAGTATCGATAAGATATGGTTCCTTTGTAAGTTGTTTCAATAAATTATTTCTTTGATTTAAAACTTTCTGGTATTGGGAAAAATGATAGAAATAGAGATTATTTAGTTGACATAACTCTACGTCCATAAATTTTCTTCTTTCTGCCGGACCATTCTTTATTATACTTAAATCTTCTGGAGAAAAAAACACAATATTTAACAATCCCAACAATTCTGACGACTTCTTAATGGGAATCCCATCAATGGCTATTCCCTTAGTTTTATGATTTTTTAAATGGATATCAATTTTTCTTGGGATTCCTTTTTTTTCAAGCAACACTTTTATATGTGCTTCCTCTTTTCCAAAGCGTATCATTTCCTTGTCTCTACCGCCTCTGTGGGATTTCGTGGTAACACATAAATAAAGTGCCTCTAATATATTTGTTTTTCCTTGTGCGTTATTTCCGTATAAGATATTTGTATTTTCATCGAATTGGATGTTTAGATAATCATAATTACGAAAATCAGCCAATTGTAAGGATTTCACTATCATAAAAAGTTCCTACTTTACAATTTTAATTTGTTGTTCTTCAAATTCTACAATGTCGTTTTCGTATAGTTTTTTTCCTCTTTGTAATTCTACTTGTCCATTTACTTTTACAAGACCATCCAGAATGACCATTTTTGCGTCAACTCCGGATGAAACAAGTCCGGCTGCTTTTAAGGCCTGACCTAATTTAATGTATTCATCTCTTAATTGAATGATTTCCATAGCTTTTTATGCTTAACACTGAATATAAACCAATAGGAAAATACCGGAGGATTGATATATTACTTTTGTTAAGCATGTCCTTCCTTTCTATTAAATGTTAAAGTTTACAGGTAAAATCAAATAAATATAAGTTTCTTTTTGATCTTTTATTACACATGGTGCTTTTGGATTGACCATATAGATAGATAAGGTTTCATCATCAATTACCTTAAGGGCATCCATTAAAAATCTAGGGTTAAAGCCTATCATGATATCTTTTCCCTCTTTTTTGATTTCTACATCTTCTTTTAAGGAACCCATGGTAGAATTAATCTTTAATTCAATATTATCTGAAGTAATATTAAGAATAATAGGTTTCTTATCAGATTCTTTAATTAACAAAGTGGAACGATCGATACATTCTAAAAATTCTTTTTTATTAATGTCTATTTTTGTTTCATAATCATTTGAAAGCATTTGGGAAATTTTGTAATATTCTCCTTCTAATACCCTGGATAATACTTTGGTTTGATCAAATTCAAATAAAATATGCTTAGAAGTAAAATAGATTTTTACTTCATCCTGAATTTCTCCTGTTAAAATCTTACTGATTTCGCTTAAGGTTTTGGCTGGTACGATTACTTTATTAAACCCATAATTTTGACTTAAATTAATGTTACGGATAGAAATTCTATGTCCATCTAATGAAACTACTTTTAGTTTATCTTCGTTTATTTCAAATAATTCACCTGTCATTAATATATTATTTTCATTATCAGAAGTAGAGAATATGGTTTGCCTGATTACTTCCTTTAATGTAAATTGAGAAACAGTAATGAAATTGTTTTTTTCTATCTCAGGAAGTTCTGTAAAATCACTTCCTTCTTTTCCGGCTATTTTAAATTTAGATTTTTCACAACGTATCAAGGTTTCATATTTATCATTTGTTTCAATGGTAACATTGTTATCTGCTAATTTACGGACAATGTCAGATAAAAGTTTTGCTTCTAATGCAATACGACCAGGTTCAATTACCTCACCCTCCAGAATTGTTTCTATTCCAAGTTCCATGTCATTTGCAGTTAATTTTATAATGTCTCCCTGGGCTTCGATCAGAATACATTCTAATATAGGCATAGTGGTTTTAGTTGATACTGCTTTTAATACAATTGAAATTGCGGTGGAAAGTTTTGATTTTGAACAAACTATCTTCATTGTGTAAATTTCCTTTCTGTGCACATCTATTAAATAATAAA
>JBGVLX010000061.1:0-10373 GCA_045124495.1 Lachnospiraceae bacterium | reverse complement strand
TTCGCTGCGTTCGGCTCGTAGCGGTACTAAATTCGCGACAAGTCGCTCATTAAGTACCGACGGCCGCCCAAGCACCTGCTTATGTATTTGTTTCATTTGAATCACTTAATATAAGTTTTGGTAGTTTCGCAATTGCCTATTTTGGATTAGATAGGTAATTGCGAAACTATATTTTTGTGTGGAAGTGATTCAAAAGAAACGTTTCTTTTGAATCACTTAATCTACGTTTTTTTATCGCTTTACAATTGTCTATCTCTTTTGATGTTCCTATCTTAACATAATAACTTCTGACAAAAAAGTAACCACAGTCATAATCTCACTATGACTGTGGTCATAAATCAACGATATTAAAAAACTTTTACCCATATGATAGCTTCGAATCGCTATGTATATTGCCCCTGCTATCATATTAACCATGGATAGCCACAATAAGTTTCGCCCTATCATGAATTCCTGTTTTTTCATAAATAGCGGAAATGTAGTTTTTTACAGTCCCTTCGGAAATAAAAAGAGTTTCTGCGATCTGCCGGTTGGTAAGTCCCTTGGCTAACAAAGTACATATTTCCTGCTCTCTGCCGGTCATTCCATCAAATAAAGAAGTATCCTTGTTTCTTCCACTCATTAGGGCAGATAAGCGTTTCATCACCTTCTGATCAATGACATCTCTTCCTCCCATAATCTGCTCAATGGCTCCAAGAATGGCATCTTTTCCACTGTCTTTTAACAAATATCCATCCGCCCCTCCGCCAATGGCCTGGGTAATATTCTTATCATCATAAAAAGTAGTTAATACTAATATTTTTACCTTCGGATATTCCTGTTTCATATGGGAGATTAATTCAATTCCTCCCATTCCCTTCATATTTAAGTCCACCAATGCCAAATCACATTCCTTCTCAGCCAGCACTGACAAAGCTTCTTGTCCATCCTGTGCTTTTCCTATAATCTCCATTTGATTTAAGGTAAGGATGATTTCCAGACTTTCCAGCAATAATGGCTCATCATCCACTAAAAGTATCTGCAAATGTCTCATTCCCTTCTCCTTTCTGAAATTCCAGTAAAATTTCTACTTTCAATCCGTTGTCACTGAAAAAGTCCACTCTTCCTCCACATCTTTTTACATAAGAAATCAATTTTTTCAAACCAAATCCATTCTCAATTCGTTCTCTTTGATTTTCTTCAGAAAAATCACTTTTTCCATTGTCAGCTACTTTGATTTTAATATGTCTGCTATCTGAAGTAAGGGTGACTGTAAAAATATCTGCATTTCCATGCCGGACACCATTGGATAAAAGTTCCTGTACTGCTCCCGTAAGAAATTCCGTGTGCTCATGTGGAATCACCACATCCATATTGACATTTCCAAAGTCCGTATAGATTTTTATCATGGTATCCATCACGAAACCATCTGTAACCGCGGTAAGTTCACTGATAAAATCACTCATAGTAACAAATTTATTCTCACGATCCAATACCCTAACAGCCTGACGGATAGAATCCAGACTCCCCCGAATCCTCTGGTTTGCTATATTCATTTTTTCCCTTGCTTTATCCGGAGCTGAATCATACAGCATCTCAGCAGCGTCCAACGTCATAACTGCAGCCGTTATGGAATGGCCCACACTGTTATGAATGTTTCTGCTGATGTTTTCCCTCTCTTCCAACCGGGCAGTTTTATCCACCAGATAGTTTTTTATCACAAGTTCCTGATTTAACTTCTTTGCATACATTTCATTGACTGCCATAATGCTAAGTGCTTTGGAAATCTGGCTTCTGGCAATCATATATTTTTCTATCAAGTACTGAAGAACAAACAATACACCGGATACCCCTGTTAAAATCAGCGCATGAAGAATCATTTCCGGCAATCCTTGATTTCCTAATAAAATCTGAATAAGAAAATGCATTATGGCTGGAAATAAAACAGAATATGACTTCCCAATGCCAAAATTCTCTTCTCCTATTCCAGCTTCTTCTCTTATATCTTTCTCCCGTGTATCTTTCTCTCTTATAGCTTCCTCTCTTATAGCTTTCTCCCGTATATCTTTCTCCCGTATATCATTCTCTCTTATATCTTTCCCTCTTATATCCCCTTTTCTCTTTAGAGGTAATTCTCCACCTAAAGAATAAAACAACAAATAGGACAGATATTCTCCTGTTAATGCTGCAAACACCAATGATAGGATAAACTGAACTCCTAAATAAATGCCATTTTCCTCTTCCAAAAGACTTCTCTCACAAACAAGATATAACAACGCCCCTGAAACACATAGAACCCCAAATGGTATTTCAGAATGCAGACAGCCCCACACCGTTAATATCATTAAAATAAAAAAACTCTGTATAAATCGTTCCATTGCAATCATAATTATCACCCTTTCTGATTATATCGAAAACTAGAAGATATTTCAACGTGACTCTGGTCATAGAAATCATTCCAACGAAAATATGGAGATTGTGAAAAATGTTGAAATAAAGTGTGATTCTGGTAATAGAAATCATTCCAACAAAAATAAGTCGTTCCTGTTCCCTGTGTAACCTGACACTTACTGTCAGATTAAGTCAACACAAAAAACATTCTCCTTGAAAATAAAAAGAACCATATCATAAACATCTTGTTTACAATACAGTTCTTTTATTAGATTTCATTCATACACGAAATGATTCACGCCCTTAATCATGGTAGTTATGTATGTTTACCTGTGAATCATCCTATTTCTATCAAGGTCCATTGCGACAACTTGCAAAATAGTATTTGTCCAATGACAATTAAGAAAACAAATCCAGTACATCCGTAACGGCACCAAATACCTTTCCTGCCTTTTCAAGAGTTCCGGTAGAACTGGTCTTGCTTTGGCTTTCTCCTGTATTACTGCTGGATGCTACCGGATTTGCATAATCGGAAGCAGTTGGTGCCAACAGAATTTTACCTGTTCCACGATATACATTCACAAATCCTTCACCAGACACAGCCGATCCAATTAGACTCTTTCCCGATTTTTCTACGGTAAACTGTAAAGAACCAGACCAGGCAACTGCCATATTTCCATCGATTTTCATTACATCATTATCTAATATAACCTCAATTAATTCCTCATAAGGAACCCTACTTTCCAATGCAGCAATTCCGTTACCGGATAAGGACAGATTAAACAAACCTTCTCCACCTAGTACTGCAGAAGAAACATTTCTTCTGGCTACTGTTTTTTGTAATAAAGTTCCATCACAAGCCAAAAATAAGCCATCGTCTAATACCACACTACCCCATTTCGAAACATCCAGCAAAATGATGTGACGGTAAGTAGGTTCTAACATCATTTGCCCCTGTCCACGATAAATAGGCTTTACTGCACTTTCATTGGTTACAGCTGAACTTACCATCTTTCCAAGAAAATCTCCTACCCCTTTTACATTGGAATCTGTGGTAACATTTCCACTCATCCACTGCATGGCTCCTCTTTGAACAATATAAGTACTTTTTCCATCTAAATTCAATAACAGCTGTCTCTTTCTTACATTCATTTTAGATGCAAAAAACTCATTCACTGCTGTGTAGGCGGAAACACTTAAATCCTTTTCATGTTGTAATACATGAAAATTACCCATAGAGGCAATTTCTTTTAAGTTAGCATTATTTAAAATAGTACTATTTACCATATTCTTCTTCCCCCTATGCTGTTGGTGCCATTAAAATTTTACCGGTTCCACGATATACATTCACAAAGCCTTCTCCGGATGCTGCAGAACCAATCAGACTCTTACCTGATTTTTCTACAGTAAACTGTAAGGATCCTGACCATGCAATCGCCATGTTTCCATCGATTTTTACTACATCATTTTCTAAATTAAATACCACTAATTCTTCTTTTGGAACAGGACTTTCTAACACTGCAATTCCATTTCCCATAAGAGATAAGTTAAATAATCCTTCCCCTCCTAATACACCAGAAGAAAAGTTAGATCTGGCTACTACTTTCTGTTGAAGAGTTTCTTCACAAGCCAAAAATAAGCCATCATCCAAAACTATCGAACCCCATTCGGATACATCCAATAAAATAATATGTCTATAGGTAGGTTCTAACATCATGATTCCGTTACCACGATAAATTGGTTTTACTGCTGTTTCTTTCGTTACTGCGGAACTTACCATCTTTCCAAGGAAATTACCTACACCCTTAACACCGGTATCCATCTGTACATCACCAAGCGTCCATTGCATGGCACCTGCCTGTGTCACACAACCACCTTTTTGTAATTCCACTAAAACCTGACGTTTTCTAACATTCATTTCCGAAGCAAAATATGCATTCACCGCACTGGCTGGAGTTACACTTAAATCCTTTTCATGTTCAAAAACACGGAATGGACCTTTCTGCTCCGTTACCTTTATATTTGGGTTGTCTATAAAATTATTTAATTGAAACATTTGTCTTTCTCTCCCTTTTCTTAATATTTGATATACATTACTTACCACATCATCTCAATTCAGTATGATTAAACCATCTTTTCTCATTTCTTCATTCTGAACAAGACTTAAGATAAGCCTATCACAAAACATCTCAAGAAACAACAAAAAACGTTATTTTTCTTCTATTCTACCAACTTACTCCCTACAAAATCTATAAATTCACTTAATAGTCCTGATTTTTTAGTTTTCTTTTAATTCTTTTGCATATTCTATAAGATCAAGCCCTTTTTTCTCACAATCTTCTATAATTTGAACACTGGTGTCACAATTCTTATTCCCGGTCTTTATAAAGAAACGATAAATCGGAATTTCAACTGCTGCCAGGATTAGCCCCAAAATAAAACCTTCGAAAATATTATTATTTATCATTTCCAAAACAGCTGGAACTATGATAATTGCAACATAGACAAAAAGAATAATAACATTTAACTTCCTTGTCTGTTTATCTTCTTTTCTAATTTTCGCTGCAAATTCCGGAAACGTCATTTCCTTTTTTCTTTGTAATCTTGCATATCGTTTTGCCATACCATTGACCATAATTTTATATGTGGAATCATCGCTTAGTTCTTTGTTAAATGATTTCATCTGTCTTTTTTCATCTTTTCTATGTTTCGAGGCTTCCTTCGTTTCTTTTCGTACGGTTCCGAATTTTAAATATCTCCAGATAGAACGAACCAACAAATAAACAACAACATATCCAACTGAGATTGAAATAAGGACTTTGTTGGAAACTTCCACCTGATAAAAACCAGATACCCAGACACTTATCACAACTCCCACTATAAACTCAAGTAGAATGATAAAATAAAACAGCAATGGTTTTATTTTTTTACTTTTAAAGATAAACTTTTTTAATCCTTGATAGAAAAAGATCGTCACAATCCCAAATAAAATTCCTGTAAAAAATGGAGAGATATCCTGTTTTGTTTCAAGAATAGAATCCAAATCATCAAAAGGCATCAACCAAAGAATCGTGCAAATAATCAATACCTTCATAATGTTATATATCGTTTTTGGAATCCTGATATACCACTTTTCCTTAGATTCTTCTTCGATATTAAAATAATCCCGACAAAATTCTTCGATATCATTTCCAATTATTTTCTCAACCGGCTTCTCTTCATGCTGAGCCTGTATTAATAAATCATACAGATTCATCATTTTCTCGTCTTGTATTTCTTCCTCAACTCCTGCTACAGAACCATACATATCCGCTTTCTCAAAAACCTTACGATAATCTCCTTTTAGCTTATCCGCCATTGAAATTGTATCTAACATAAATCTCCCTCATTTCTTTCTTATTTCCTGCATCTAATATCGTTTTTTATTACATACATCTAATTTTTTATTTCATATTTCTAATTTTTTTATTTCTTCTTCTGATTTTTTATTCTTCATCTAACTTTTTATTCTTCTGATTTTTTATTTCTTGATCTAACCTTTTATTTCATACTTCTGATTTTTTATTTCATGCATCTCATATGGCATAAATCTTCAAAAATAAATTCATCTACGTATCAAACAATACCAGATTCGCATTATGAATTACTTTTTGATATACTTCTTTGAAATTCTCTAAATATATTTTTCCTTCCTCTGTAATGGAATAATATTTCCGGATAGGACCAAGTGGAGACTTCGCTTTTCTACAAGAAATATATCCATTCTTATCCAGCCGGCTAAGTACCGGATACAAGGTTCCCTCCCCTAGGTTCTCAAATCCGCTATTTTCCAAAGATGATAGTATTTCATAACCATAGGTTTCCTCTTTTTGTATAATCGCCAGCACACACCCTTCTAATATCCCCTTCATTAATTGTGTATCATCCATAATAACCTCCATTTCCCCTAAATCTTGTTTAAACAAACATATCTCCTATGACTTTCCGATTTTGTTTTCTGACATTATACTTAGAAGTCATTTCCTTTGGATCCTTAAGGATTTGAATCCCACAAATGATAACATCAGATATCAAAAACTGACCTAACTACTTTGTTTTACCAAGTAGTGTAATAAAAAAAATAACACAGCTACTTTGTATTGTCAAGTAGTGTAATAAAAATAACATAACTACTTTGTATTGTCAAGTAGTGTAATAAAAAATAACATAACCACTTTGTATTGTTAAGTAGCTATGTTATTTTTTTATCTTTTTGTTTTTTATCTTTTTATTTTTTTATCTTTTCAAATTTTTAGCTTTTCAATTTTTTAGCTTTTCAATTTTTATTTGCGTGACCGGATGTCACGCTTACGTGGCACTTGTTTATAAGGCTTCGTACTGTTTGATAATATTATTAATATCCTCAAACATAATGCCTTTTGATTTCGTATTTGTTTCCACCTGATTAATAAAATCTTCTACCGCATCATAGGATTCCTTCGCAGAATCAATAAAATCTGCAATATGTACAAGTTCACCATTGGAATTTGACACCATACCTTCTATGGTTTCATTGATAACTTCAATTCTGTCTGTTTCGTTAATCACAGCTGCAAAATCATCATCAATTCTATTTGTGTTTTTTAGATTCGTAACCATCATCTCTTTGCTGGAAGATACAGAAACATTCATCTTTGAAATCGATTCATTTACCATTTCTATGCTGGAATTTACCCTGTCTACCAGTTCTTTAATTTCATTGGATAAACTTTGAACTTCAGAAGCAACCACCGCAAAGCCTTTTCCGGCTTCTCCGGCACGAGCTGCTTCAATGCTTGCATTTAGGGAAAGAAGATTCGTTTGTTCCGCTACTTCCTCAATTCCCTGGGCGCACAATCCGATATTTGCCACAGCTTCCTCTAACTCATTAAAGGAACTATCAAGGTTTTCAAACCGATTCATCATCTCTTTAGAATCCTTTGTAAAATCAGCTACACGATCCTTCGCTAATTGAATAGAACCATGAACACGGGATTGGTATTCACGATATTCATTTACGGTTTCAGAAAGTTTACGAAAATTATTACGAAACTTAGCAATGCTGTCATCAAGGATATCCATATGACCAACAATGGAATCAAATTCTTTTTGAATTTCCTTAATATCCTGCGTCATTTTTAAATCTTCTTCCATAATGGATTTCACTTGTTTTTCTTGATATTTTGCCAATTGTCGTACAGCGACATCATGATTTCCAGCATTCTTTTCCGACACTGTCATAGCATTTTCTTCCGATACACCAGCATTTTTTTTATGAAATAAACCCATTGGGTCACCCTCTTTTCTTCTTTAATTTTTTAGTAAATTATCATTTTTAATCAAACGCAAAACATGTCATAGTCTGATTTACGTGTTGCGTCTTATAATGTTCTCCACATCCAACTAAACCCACATGAGTTCCTAACTGGTCCATGGTTTTTAAATACTTACCCATATATTTCAAATCTTGGAACATAAGGTAACGTAAGATACAATTAATAGAAAATACACCTTTTAAAGATGGAAGGTCATTTTTTATCTGGGCTACCGTATCCTGAATAATGGCTTCGTAATCGCCTAACTGCAAAATGGTAAGTGCATCCATATGATTTGCACGCTTATAACACTCTAAACTTCCATCAGAACAACGATTTTTAATAGAAATAATGTAAATTTCATCTCCGACTAACCGACCGATCGGATTTTTAAAGGTCTGTGTTTCTATGTCACTTTCCTTAATGTTCAAAGCATTCTGATAAGCTAGCGCAGCACTTTGATCATCCAGTGAGATAATCTTTTGTGCTTTCTCATCAATCTTTGTTGCAAGGAATTTTGGCATCGTTTCATCAATATTGTAGATATTTTCTTTATAAGAACGAATGGTTCCCTTCAGATTTTTAATCAAAGCATATACGCAGGCATTTTCATAAACAACGCCATTATAGCTTACTTTGTTATCCCATGCAGTTGCTCCAATCAAAGAAATTCCCTTTTCGTCAAGACAGGAGTTAAATGTAGTTACCATCACGCTATCATTACCGGTGGTAAAATCAAGGCAAACTGTATTATTTGCATTTCCCTGTATTTTTTCTACATCATCCATCAGTTTCTGTACTGATAATATCGGCTTGTTTACATCCGAAATCACATCAGCAATCACCTGGCATCCGGTGAAACCAACCAGAATAATATCCTCCGGATAATCTTTTAACTGATAATATCCCTGTCCGCAAACCCCAATATTCGGAACATTTGGAATCGTATCCTTCATTTTCCCAACACACTGTTCAAAAACAGCCGAAGGCGCCATTAAAACCACAAGATTTGCAGATGAAACGTCCTTTAAGGAAGCCTCCAAATTCGTTAAATTACACATTTTGACTGTCTGATTCATAAAATCCTCCTATTCGTCATTTTTCACTACACATTTTTATTATATTTTATCACATATTGTTATTTTTCGTAAACCCAAACATATATTTTTTGTCACATTTTATCAAGTTACCGTCCACAGCGAACAGTAACCAACGACTCATTATGTATTACTTTATTTTCAAAACCTCAATTGAATTACAAAATATAAAAATTATCCTCCAACAGCAGCCAGTTCGCCCGGAATAGCTGCATAATCTGCCAGTAACCTGGTCCCCGCAGTCCAAATTCTTTGATTAAATCAAATTTCTTCTGAAGACTTCTAACATCTTCAAACCAGACTTCATGTAAAATGCCATCCCTTTCATAATTAAAATAAGGAGACTGGGCAAGTTCATCAAACTTTATCTCAGCTCCCTGACTCACCGCAATCTGCACCGCTTCTATGTTTCCAATGGTTTTTGCTTTGGTTGCTCCCCGTTCAAAAGGAAGTGGCCAGTCATATCCATAATTCGGAATACCCATACTTATCTTTTCCGGAGGTATTTCCGTAACAGCATACTCTAATACCATTCTAACCATATTTATGGGGGCCACCGCCATGGGAGGCCCATAGGTGTATCCCCATTCATAGGTCATAATAAGTACATGATCTGCCGCCTCACCTAAAGCCCTGTAATCTTTGCCTTCATATAAAAGTCCTTTTTGCTCTGCCGATAATTTCGGTGCCAATGCCACCGACACCTGATACCCCTCCCTATGCATCCTTTCGGTGCATACCCGGACAAATTCCGTAAACAAATCCCTGTCCTCTGCCTTGATAAATTCAAAATCGATGTCAAGCCCTCCATAGGACTTTTCTTTCATGACAACCACAAGATTTTCTAAGAGTCTGTCCCTACTGGCGGGATTTCTTATAATGGCACTGATAAGATTATTATCAAAATTTCCATTGACTCCAAAGGGGGTAAGGGTAAGAATCGGCAAGGTTTCACTTTCCAAAGCCATATTTACCATCCAGACATCATCTAATATGGGTGATACCAGTTCCCCTTCTGTTGTAAAACCATAAGAAAAAACGGATAGTTCTGTTAAAAAAGGCAAAGTATTGCCTAAGACCCATCCGTTTATAAAAGGGTATGCATACCCATTACTTTTTATTTCCATGAACTTTTCTCTTTGTCCGTTTGAAATCAATAATGCCTGACCAACGGCCAACTGGTAAGGATAAACCAACTGATTAACATATATCAATGTATTCACCTCAACCTGATATGCTGATGCAATGGCATATACAGTATCGCCCGGCTTTACCACATAGATTTCCATACATTCTCCCAAAGTTTTCGTTTCTATTATTGTATGCTAACCTATTAATTTTTATTGTTTGTCTACAAAGTTTCCTTCCATTCCTCAATGACGCATGTATGGTGTTTCTTATCTTTCCCCTCTGCGTCATAATTAATGCCAACCAAAAGAATCTTATCCTTATATTCTGACAAAGCTCCCTGATATCGCTTTTCCTTGATTTGCTTTATAGCGGTATCTGCTGACTTATTGTACTTAAGTTCCACCACCATTGCCGGTCTCCAGCCTGCATTTGCTCTTGGTTT
>JBGVLX010000060.1:0-3952 GCA_045124495.1 Lachnospiraceae bacterium | reverse complement strand
AAGTTTGTCCTCTTTTTCCAATTAAAAGGCCCATTTCCTTACCCTTTAATTCAATATCCATGTTTTTGCTAGCTTCATCATAATTCAATTCCACCGTTGCATCTATATTCATTGCCTGCAACATATCTTCTAAGAATTTTCTTACTTTATCTTCTAAAGTTTCTTTCTTTCTAGCCTTAATTACTGCCTTCTTGCTGTTGATACCTAAAAATCCAGCACTTCCCTTTTCAATTATCTCATATTCTAACTGTTCACTGGTAACTCCAAGCTGAATCAGTGCTTCTGTTATAGCATCATTTACTGTTTTTGCTGAAAACTCCCTATACTCCATTTTCACTACCCCCTATTTTTTCTTATTTTTCTCTTCGTACCGTCTTACCATATTAGCTTTCGCAGCTAAACTATTTTGATTGGAAGAAGCTTTTTTATAATACTCATTTGCTTTTTTCAATTGTTCTTCCTTCTCTTTTTGAGATAAATTAGAATTTTCAATTGCCCTGGTATTCATTTTTGCTGCTTCTGCCAAAGCTTTTTCTGTAAAGCTTTGTTTTTGCTTTTTCTTGCCCGCTTTTTCTATGTTTTTCTTGATTTCCTCGTCAAAATCAATTTTTGCAATATGCTTATTAGTAATGATCTGAATTAAAGTTCTTACCATTGGTCCTGCAATCCAGTACAAACCAACACCCACCGGTAATGTATAACAAAAGATTGCTGACATAATTGGCATAGTATAATTCATCATTTTCATAGAAGACATCATTGGATTATCTTCCTGCCCCTGCATATCAGGCTGTGGCATTAATTTTGTATTGATCCACTGTGTTACTGCTGCAAATACTGGAATTGCAATTGCACCAATTACTAAAGCATAAGAACCTGTCTTAATTGCTTCTGAAATAATATTGGATGGCGAATTTAAGATATTAATACCTAAAAAATCTGTATATTGGGACAACTGTTCTGTAGTTGTTGCAATATCCCCTGATAATTCTGGGAATTTATCTGATAATGCAGCCCACTCTTTATCTGAAAACTTGTACAATACATCTATAAAAGTATCTGATAATGTATAATCTCTTTTTGCAAATCCTTTGGTTGCTCCCACTTCCTGAATATAAGCGGATACACCTTCTGTAGTCATTAACTTTCCAACTAGTCCTTCATATACCACTTTTACTTTTGTAACATATGCAGGAATATTGTAAATTACACGATACAATGCATACATAATTGGCAATGTAATTAATAACTGCCCACAACTTCCTGTTGGAGATGTACCATATTTTTCGTAAACTGCCTTTGTTTCTTCATTCATACGCATCATAGACTCATTATCTCTTTTTCCTGCGTACTTTTTCTGAATTGCCTGTAATTCAGGATTCATTTTTGCGGAAAGTTTTGAAAACTTCTGCTGTTTAATTGTCATTGGCATCATTAACAAATAAATGATAACTGTAAAAAGAATAATAGCAATTCCAATATTTGGAATTCCTATTTTGTCCAAAACCTCGAAGATACCATTCATTAAAAAACCTAACAGCTGAGCTACAGGTCCAATAATAAAAGTGGAATCTTGTGTCAATATAATATTAGTCAAATTTTCTCCTCCTTATTATGGAACAGGATCAAATCCACCTTTGGAAAATGGATTACACCTTACAATTCTCCATACTGTAAGTATTCCCCCCTTGATAGCTCCATGTTTTTCAATTGCTTCCAGCCCATAGGTTGAACAGGTTGGAATGTATGGACACTTTGTCCTTTTCAAAGGTGATAAATACTTTCTATATAATTTAATCACAAAGATTAATATTTTTTTCATTCTTCACATCTTTTCTAATTTTTTGTAATTTTGCCACATGGAGCAATGCACTTTCCATATCAGCATAACTGATTCCTTTTGCATTTACTCTGGCTACTACTATCAAATCGTATCCTTTTTCAAATTTCTCTTCATTCAAACGATAACTTTCTCTTATTAATCTGGTAATTCTGTGTCTTATCACACTGTTTCCTACTTTTTTGCTTACAGAAATCCCTAAACGATTTCCTTCTATATTATTTATTTTTTTATACATTACCAGATACTTGTTGGCAAAAGAAACTCCACTTTTATAAACTATCTGAAAATCTTTTTTCTTTTTAAGAGATTCTGTATATAACATATTTGTGGTCCTTTCCATTATTTATCAAATTTTTCTTTATTTAATAGAAGAAAAGACCACATAAAATGCGGCCTACGCTGATAATTTTTTTCTTCCTTTTGCTCTTCTTGCAGCTAAAACTTTTCTTCCGCCTGGTGTACTCATTCTGCTTCTGAAACCATGAACTTTACTTCTGGATCTTTTCTTAGGCTGAAATGTCATTTTCATTCTGATGCACCTCCTTATCCTGTTAAAAAACATCACTCCAATTATATTCATAAACGGCTCCCAAGTCAAGTAAATCCTTCATTTTTATTAAATTTTTAATTATTTTTGTTCCACACCCTGTGAAAAATGATCTGTTAATTTGTGGATAACCGGCCTTTTCTCAAAAAATTTCAGCTTAATGTGAACATCTTCATCCACGTTATCCACAAGTTGTTAACAATTTGTGGATAACTGATCCTGAAATGTGTTTAAATCTTTTTATAAGTTTTAAAGATCCTTGATTTCATGCCTTTTTTCCCCATGGGGATTATTTTTTTTCAGTTATTCACATTAAGTCCATTCTAATGTTCATTTTTAACCTGATTTTGTGTATAAAGCACACAAGATCACCTTAATTTCACATGTTTTTCCACACCCAACCTAAAGTTTTTTATTGCTAAATTAAATCTAATAGTATAATATAGAATAGATGAATTGTTTTTATCTATCAATCAATAAGAATAATTAGAATGGAAGTAGGATACTTAAATGGAACTTTTATTAGAAAAATGGAATGAAATCATAGAATCAATCAAAATTGAACACGAGGTATCAAATATCGCCTTTACTACATGGCTGGTTCCATTAAAACCATATAAATTAGAAGGAAATACTTTATTTATTCTTACCCCTAAAGAACTTGCCATTAGTTATATAGAAAGAAAATATTCATTAGCTATCATGGTTGCAGTTGCTGAATTTACAGGATCAGAATATCAGATTTCCTTTATTAGTAATGAAGATATTGATAAAAAGGATTTGTCTCCAAAAGAAACTTCAAGGAAACCAGATGCTCTTTCTGTGGCTACTGCTGCTGAAAAAGCAAACTTAAATCCAAAATATACATTTGATACTTTTATTGTAGGAAGCAATAACCGTTTTGCCCACTCTGCTGCTTTAGCAGTTGCAGAAGAACCTGGTGAATTGTACAACCCTCTCTTTCTTTATGGAGGAGCGGGACTTGGAAAGACTCACCTAATGCATTCTATTGCCCACTATATATTAGAAAAAAATCCTGAAGCTAAGGTACTTTATACTACCAGTGAAGCTTTTACCAATGAATTAATTGAATCCATTCGAAACGGTAACAGTTCTTCCATGAGCAAGTTCAGGGATAAATATAGAAATATTGATGTTTTACTTATTGATGATATTCAGTTTATTATAGGAAAGGAAAGTACACAGGAAGAATTTTTCCATACCTTCAATCATCTTCACAGTTTAAGAAAACACATTGTTATTTCATCAGATAAGCCGCCAAAAGATATTGAAACTCTTGAGGAACGACTTCGTTCCCGTTTCGAAATGGGACTTACCGCAGATATTTCTTTACCTGATTACGAAACCCGAATGGCAATTTTACGTAAAAAGGTAGAGTTAGATGGCTTTGATATTGATGATAAGGTTATTGAATATATTGCCACAAATATTAAATCTAATATTCGAGAACTGGAAGGTGCTCTCAATAAACTGATTGCACTTTATAAATTGGAAAAAAGAGCTATTACTGTAGAGTTGGCTGAGGCTGAATTAAAGGATAT
>JBGVLX010000059.1:0-14310 GCA_045124495.1 Lachnospiraceae bacterium | reverse complement strand
GGGGTGTTTACGTCAATTGAACCTTTAATCATAGAAAGATAATTATTAGCAAGTAAACTTGCATAATTATCTTTCTATGATTAAGGACGTGAATCATTTCGGTTAAATTCGCGACAAGTCGCTCATTAAGTACCGACGGCCGCCCAAGCACCTGCTTATGTAATTGTTTCTTATGAATCACTTGTAATTGTTTCTTATGAATCACTCAACATATGTTTTTGATAGTTTCGCAATTACTTAAAATTTGTATAGATTGAAGGGAATAGTATGTTAGAGAATCCTTTTGGATTTAAAATTACTGTGGAAAAAGAGAAACAGAGAGTTGTTTTTTATATGGCTGGCCCGGATAAGCGTTATAACGGGAAAGAGTATATATTAGAGAAAGAAGAAATGGGTGAATTTTGTTTTGCCTTAGAAGAAAATTTTGAACTTTATCTGAAAAAAAAGGCAGAAGGAAATTTGCAGCCCATACCGGGAAAGATGGGAATGACCATACGGTTTGGTTTGGTAGAGGGTGTTTGTTTTGGGGGAATTTATGGGCAAATTCGTTCAGAAAAAAAGCTGAGAGAGTGTATTTCCTATATTTTAAAGATACAAAGGGATATGTAAAAGTATATTTCCTATATTTTAAAGATACAAAGGGATATGTAAAAGTATATTTCCTGTATTTTAAAGATTCAAAGGGCTATGTAAACGTATATTTATAAATATTTTGTTACCAGGGGAAAAAGGTGGTGTTTTTCATACTCACATGAAAAAAACATGATTTTGGGACCTGCAAATGATATTTCATTATAATTTTATATATAGAAAAAATAGTTTGGTAAATTTTTAACAAAGTAGGACTACTTGTCTTGACACTGTTAAGAAAATGTGGCATAGTAGATGTAATCTTTACAAACAACGGATAAAGAAAGAAGCGAAGAGATGATGGATATGGAATGGAAACCGGATATTATTATAGTAGGTACTGGTGCAGCGGGATTATTTACAGCCTTGAAATTTCCTGAGACTGCCAAGATTTTGATGCTTACGAAGGACGAAGTGTTAAGGAGTGATTCTTATCTTGCCCAGGGAGGAATCAGTACATTAAAAACTCCGGATGATTTTGAGAGCTATTATGAAGATACCATGAAGGCCGGAAGGTATGAGAACAATAAAGACTCTGTAAAGTTGATGATTGAACGTTCTCCGAAAATTATGGAAGAATTGATGAATTATGGTGTTGACTTTGACCGGGAAGAAGGGGAACTGTCTTATACCAGAGAAGGTGGACATTCAAAGTTTCGTATTTTGCATCATAAGGATGTAACCGGTAAGGAAATTACCACGAAATTATATGAATGTGTAAAGAAGAGAAAGAATATCAGGATTTTAGAGTACACGAAGATGTTGGATTTCATCATTCGTGA
Organism: Lachnospiraceae bacterium; assembly: GCA_045124495.1. Lineage (GTDB taxonomy): Bacteria > Bacillota > Clostridia > Lachnospirales > Lachnospiraceae > RGIG1668. The sequence goes on along the minus strand of JBGVLX010000059.1, from coordinate 12,898 downwards.
GAATCGTTGTGTCGGTATTGTGGTAAAAGGAGCTGAGGGAAAGGTTGAGCCGTTGTACGGGAAGGCCATTATTTTAGCCACAGGAGGAATTGGCGGATTGTTTGTTCATTCTACTAATTTCAGACATATTACGGGAGATGCCCTTGCTATTGCTTTAAAACATGGTGTTGAAGTTGAGAATATCCATTATATTCAGATACATCCTACGGCACTTTATTCCACGAAACCAGGAAGAAGATTTCTGATTTCAGAATCAGTAAGAGGAGAAGGTGCTTATTTATTAAATAAGGATGGTGAGCGGTTTGTGGATGAGCTGCTTCCGAGAGATGTGGTGAGTTGTGCGATTAAGGAACAGATGGAAAAAGAGGGTAGTGACCATGTTTATTTATCCCTTACTCATCTGGATGGAGAAGAGGTAAAACAGCGATTTCCGAATATTTATCATCATTGTTTGGAAGAGGGCTATGATTTGACGAAAGAACCGATTCCGATTACACCAGTGCAACATTATCACATGGGTGGAATAAAGGTAGACCTGGATAGTAAGACCAGCGTGGAAGGACTGTTGGCAGTAGGTGAGGCTAGTTGCAATGGAGTGCATGGAGCGAATCGCCTGGCATCTAATTCTTTGTTAGAGAGTCTGGTATTTGCAGAATGTGCTGCTAACTATGTAACCGAACATTTATTAGAAAAAGAAGATTTACATACAGAAGCTTCGGGTGAGGATAAAAATTTACAGTCTGTTTCCAGTCAATGTCAGGAAAAGGATAAAAATGTACAAGTTGACTTAAGAGATTGCCAGAATAAAGAGAAGTATCCACAGCTTGACCTAAGCAGTTATCAGGAAGAGGAACTGAAAAAGGAATATAAAAAGATTATTTTAAATGAAATTAAACGAAGGGATGGAGAGTTTTATGCTAAATGGTGTAACAATGAAAATTAATATAGACGAGTATATTTTAAATGCGTTAAAAGAAGATATTACCAGTGAGGATGTTACGACAAATGCTATCATGCCGGAAGAAAAAGCCGGAAAAGCGGATTTAATTTGTAAGGAAGATGGAGTGATTTGTGGATTAGGAGTATTCCAAAGAGTTTTTGAATTATTGGATGATCATGCGCGTTTTGAAACCAACCTAAAAGATGGTGATGAGGTTAAGAAAGGTCAGTTAATGGGTGTGATTTACGGAGATATTAAGGCACTTCTGACAGGAGAACGTACTGCTTTGAATTACCTGCAAAGAATGAGTGGAATTGCTACCTTTACCAAGAGTCTTGCGAAGGAACTAGAAGGCAGTAATACAAAACTTCTCGATACCAGAAAAACCACTCCAAATATGAGACCTTTTGAAAAATATGCAGTAAAAATTGGTGGAGGAACCAATCACAGATATAATTTATCAGATGGTATTTTAATTAAAGATAATCACATTGGTGCTGCAGGAAGTATTAAAAAAGCAGTTCAAATGGCAAAGGATTATGCTCCATTTGTGCGTAAGATAGAGGTGGAAGTGGAATCTCTTTCTCAATTAGAAGAAGCTTTAGAGGCCGGTGCAGATATTATCATGTTGGATAACATGGACAACGAAACGATGAAAGAAGCAGTAAAAATCGTTGGAACTAAGGCTGAAACCGAGTGTTCCGGTAACGTTACCAAGGAACGTTTGAAGGAAATCAGGGAAATTGGAGTAAATTATGTTTCTTCCGGAGCGTTGACTCATTCGGCTCCAATTATGGATATCTCATTGAAAAATTTAGTACCTGTGGAATCATAATAGATTGGTTTAACACTGTCTGATTATGGATAGTAACAAATGTAATGTTACGGTTCCAATTTGAACAGTAATATTGTAATGAAAAGGTAGCATTCAAAGAAAAATGTTGCCTTTTCTTTTTATTCTTTTTGTGATATGATAAAAAAGATATGATGAATTAGGGGAGTTCGGAGAAAAAATAATCTGAGGTACCAAATGAGATTAAAGTATCTTTTGGACCTGGTATTATGTTTTTATCCATAAAAAGGAAAGAAGGGATATTTTGAAGAAAAAATTGATGAAGCAGATTTTTATTGTAGACGTAATTCTGGCAATTGCAGCAATCTGCTTATACGCAGAGCCGTTGATTGGTCTTTCTTTTTCCGGTTCTGATTCTAAGGAAGTGGCTATGGCTTATGTTATGCTGTTCCTGATTTTTGTGGTATTTATTGCTGTAAACATTCGTCTGGTTACGACCCGATATGAAGAAAATGAAATTATCATTGATGAAATAGAAAGTGTGGAACTGCTGAAGGAAGAGCTAAAGAAGTTACAGAAAATAAAGCCTAATTTTCGGCAGGAGATTCACGTATCCTTAGAACAGATGGAGCGACTGGAACGAAAATATGATATGTTAAACCAGTTATTATATCAAAGTTTTCATCAGAATGAGGATATGGTGAATACCAAACAATGTATGAATGAAATGCAGGATATGCTGTATGACAATGTAAAGCAGCTGATTAAGTGTCTGAAAGTACAAGATGCCAATGAGTACATAAATCTCCAATCCGGATACCGTACCATTGATAATGACGTAATGGCGAAAAAACAGCAGCAGTTACAGGAAAATGTGAATTATATCCGGGAGAAAGTAAATAAAAACGAACAGATTTTATTGGCTTTTGACCATTTAATGACAGAAATATCCAGAATCAATGATTCTGAGGAAGAAAATGATTTATCAAAGATTAACGACATGGTATCGGCATTAAGGAAGTTAAGAACAGCTTCCAGCGAAGATCCGATAGAAGAGTTAATTGGAAAATACCAGTCGTAGAAATCATATTAAAAAAGAAAAGGAGAGATAATATGGATCGTTCTAATGTTGCAGGGAAAAAAGCAGCTAGTTTTATTATAGTAGCAATTATATTTTTTATCGTAATTTTTACCGGAATTTCTTTAATTAGTAAATTTTCCGGTTCTGGTTCCGGTAGTAAAATTGAGACAGAGGAAGAGGCGCAAAAGCAGCTGACAAAGTTACTGAATAAGGTAAAAGTTACAGAGGTGGATCCGATTCGTGGTCAGGTGGAATTTGGAGCGACTTCTTTAGCAGATGAATTGCCGGAAATATCAAAATATGAATGCTCTGTAGTGGGCAATGGAGAAATCAATGTAGAAATTATTTCTTCTCCGGAAAAAGCGGGAGAGGGAACAGATGGATGGATGAATGAGATGGCGGAAGAGTTTAACCGTTCCGGATATACCTATGATGGAAAATCAGTGTCAGTGTCAGTTCGTAACGTTACTTCCGGACTTGCCATGGATTATATAGTTTCCGGAAAATATGTTCCGGAAGGATTTTCGCCTTCTGCCAGTATGTGGGGTGAAATGACCATTGCCCAAGGAAGCGATTTGGAAGTAATTACAGAAAGAACTGTTGGGAATGTTGCAGGTATCCTGCTGAAGAAGAGTAAAATTGAAAGTCTGGAAGGAAAGTATGGAAGCGTAGATATGAAAACGGTGACCCAGGCAGTGGCAGATGGGGAATTGTTAATGGGTTATACCAATCCTCTTGCCAGTTCCACAGGACTGAATTTCCTGCTATGTACACTCTATGCGTATGATAGTGAGAACGTATTAAGTGATGCTGCTATTGATGGATTTACAACATTCCAGCAAAATATTCCTTATGTTGCTTATAACACTATGCAGATGAGAGAATCAGCATCATCTGGTTCATTAGAAGGAATGATATTGGAATATCAGACATATGTAAATAGTGACTTACAGTCTACTTATAATTTTATTCCATTTGGTTTAAGACATGATAATCCGCTTTATGCAACGGAAAGTGCAACGGAAAGTGAAAAGGCAGTACTTACCATGTTTGCGGAATTTTGTGCTTCAGATTCCGGTAAAAGCCTGGCAGATGAATATGGTTTTAATGGTCTGGATTCTTACGTATCAGAATTACCGGATTATAGTGGAACTACCATTGTAAATGCACAGAAACTATGGAAAGAAAACAAAGATTATGGAAAAGAAATTATCGCAGTCTTCGTGGCTGATGTTTCCGGAAGTATGTCAGGAGACCCTATGAATCAGTTAAAGGATGCGTTGATAATCAGCAGTCAGTATATTAATGAAAATAACAGCATTGGTCTGGTAAGTTATAGTTCTGATGTATATATTAACCTTCCAATTGGAAAATTTGATTTAAATCAGAGGTCTTACTTCGTGGGAGCCGTGGATAGTCTGATGGCAAATGGAAATACTGCTTCTTATGATGCTTTGCTGGTGGCTGTGGATATGATTGAAAAGGAAAAGAAAAATAACCCGGATGCGACTCCTATGATCTTCTTGCTCAGTGATGGAGAAACCAATGTAGGTAATGAATTAGATAAATGTATTCCTATTTTACAGTATTATTCGATTCCGGTATATACCATAGGATACAATGCCAATATTGAAGCTTTAGAAGAGATTTCAAGTATCAATGAAGCAGTTAGTATTAATGCAGATAGTGATGATGTAATTTATAAGATTAAGAGTTTATTTAATGCACAGATGTAAGTATAGAATGGAATAGGTAATTGCGAAAGTATAGCTACAAGGATTTTAGAAGGAGGAAAAAGACATGATGAATTATAAAAAGTATAAAAGAGGATATTTTATGCCCCCAACGAAGTGTTTGAAATGGGCTGAAAAAGAATATATAGAAAAAGCACCAATCTGGTGTTCTGTTGACTTAAGAGACGGAAATCAGGCCTTGATTATCCCTATGAGTTTAGAGGAAAAGGTAGAATTTTTTAAATTATTAGTAAAGATTGGATTTAAAGAAATCGAAGTAGGATTTCCGGCGGCTTCAGAAACAGAATATAACTTCTTAAGAAAGTTAATTGAAGAAGATTTGATTCCGGATGATGTTACCATTCAAGTACTTACCCAGGCAAGAGAGCATATTATTAAGAAGACTTTTGAGGCTTTGGATGGTGCGAAGAAGGCAATTGTGCATGTATATAATTCCACTTCTTATGCACAAAGGGAGCAGGTATTTAAGAAATCTAAGGAAGAAATCTTAGAGATTGCAGTAAGTGGAGCAAAGCTTTTAAAAGATATGGCAGCAGAAACCAATGGAAACTTCCAGTTTGAATATTCACCGGAAAGTTTTACAGGGACAGAGGTAGATTATGCTTTGGAAGTATGTAATGCAGTATTGGATGTATGGCAGCCAACCGCCGATCATAAAGCCATTATTAACTTACCAGTTACAGTGTCCCATTCTATGCCTCACGTTTATGCAAGTCAGGTAGAATATATGAGCGACAATTTAAGATACCGTGAGAATGTAATTTTATCGTTACACCCACATAATGACAGAGGTGTTGCAATTGCAGACTCTGAGTTAGGTTTACTTGCCGGTGGGGATCGTATTGAAGGAACTTTATTTGGAAACGGAGAACGTACCGGTAATGTAGATATCATTACTTTAGCTATGAATATGTTCTCTCAAGGTGTAGATCCGGAACTTAATTTTGAAAATATGCCGGAAATTGTAGAAGTGTATGAAAAAGTAACCCGTATGCATGTATATGAGCGTTCTCCATATTCCGGACAGTTAGTGTTTGCAGCATTCTCCGGCTCCCATCAGGATGCCATTGCCAAAGGTATGAAATGGAGAGAAGAAAAGAATCCGGAATTCTGGACTGTACCTTATTTACCAATTGACCCTAAGGACATTGGAAGGGAATATGAAGCGGACGTGATTCGAATTAACAGTCAGTCCGGTAAGGGTGGAATTGGATATTTATTAGAGCATAAATATGGATTTAAATTACCGGCTAAGATGAGAGAAGAGGTAGGTTATTTTATTAAGGAAATATCCGATCATGCGCATAAAGAATTACAGCCAAATGAAGTAGTAGATCATTTTACAAAAGAATATATGAACCGGGAAGAAAATACAAAGTTAATGGAAGTTCATTTTGTGCAGGGAAATGGTATTGAGACGAAAATTACCCTTATGAGGGGAGAAGTGGAAAAACACTATTCTGGAAAGGGAAATGGAAGATTGGATGCAGTAAGCAATGCCATTATGAAACATTTTGATATTAACTTTAAATTAGTTTCTTATGAAGAGCATGCATTACAGATGGGTTCCGATTCCACTGCAGTAGCTTATGTAGGAATTGAAGATACCAATGGAAAGGTAACCTGGGGAGTGGGTACCGATGATGATATCATCAATGCATCTGTGAGGGCATTAATCAGCGCAGTAAATCGTGCAGGAGTGAAATAAGGAGGATGCCTTTTGGCGTCCTTCCCAAAAGAAACGTGAGCCTTTTAAGAACATGGAACCATTGTCTCAGCAGCAAGGAAAGGTGTTTTACACATGAATATATGGGATGTACTAGGAATTCAAAAATGCAAAGAAGAAAATAAAATCAAACAGGCATATTATGAAAAACTAAGGGTAACGAATCCGGAAGACCATCCGGAGGAATTTAAGCTTTTAAGACAGGCATTGGAAGAGGCTTTGGCTTATGCAAAAGGAACTGTAAAGGTATCTTCTGATATGCAGGGATTTATGCAAAAAGTGGACGAGATTTACCAGGATTACGGAAGAAGAATTCAGGTGGACAGCTGGAGTGAACTATTGCAGGATGGTTTGTTAGATGAGGAAGATGCAAGAAATCAGGCATCTCTTTGCATATTAAAATATATTGCAAAGCATACTTTTGTTCCACATGAGGTACTTTGTTTTTTTAATGAGTGTTTTGACTGGCTTCATAATATGGAAGAGTTAAGCAAGGAATTTCCTAGAAATTTCCTGGAATTCATTATCGCCAATGTGCAGTATGAAGATATTTTCTTTTATTATAAAGTTCCAATCATAGAAAATTTTGATTATGATTCCTATATTGATAAATATTTTGAATATCGCAAGGCATATTCACAGGATAATTTAGAGCTTTGTGAAAAATTATATGAAGAATTTAAACAATATCCTTTTGATAATTTAAATGTGGATACGATTTCTTTCTATGTTTTCCTTTATCTAAAAAAAGAGGAGAAAAAAGCAGCCGGAGTGATTGAGAAGTGGTGTGATAAAGAGCCGGAGGCGTATCAGAATTTAACTAATTCTTTGGGATTCTATTATCAAAGTCAGAACCGATTTGAGGATGCGGTGCAGTGTTATAGAAATGCCGTTTCAAAGTGTCAGAGAAATTATGAAAACTACGTTTCTCTTTTGCGTTGCTTAAGAAGAATGAGTAAATACGAAGAAGCACTTTCAGTAATTGAGGAAGTTTCCGAACTGTTTCCGAAAGAAGCTACGGGGCTTCATAGACGGATTGCAGATTTGTATTTTGATATGGGAGATTATGAAAAGGCCATTGAACGATACCAGCTTTTAAGTGAGGTAGAAGGGGCTGAAACGGAATATCTTTCGGATATTGCTTATTGCTATGAAAGTATGGAAACGGAAGATGAAAAGGCAGAAGAGTATTATTTAAAGGCCATAGAAACCAATGGGGAAGAGGCTGAAAATTATCGTATCTATGGTATGTTTTTATTGGAGAAAAAACGTACGAAAGAGGCAGTAGAACGTCTAAAAACGGCATATCAGCTGGATCCTGAGAATTCTTTTATTGCATTATGTCTGGGAAAGGCATGTAAGGAAGCGGGAGAATTAAATGCAGCAAATGTATACTTTGAAATCAGTTTAAGCATTGCCATGGATGAATTAAAAGAAGATGAAGAAGATACCTGTATTTTAGAGTCTGTATCTGATGCGTTAGTGCAGTTAGAACGTTTGGAAGAGGCTTTGGACTACGCGAATCAGGCATTAAAGAACCAGTATTGTATTACTTCTTGTCCGGGCAAGGGCTGTTTTGAGGCATATGAGCATATGGCACAGGTAGCTGAGAAGCGGGGAAATAAAGAAGAAGCATTAAAATACTATGAAATTGCGGAAGAATTAAAGCATAAGAAACGATTTGCCAAGGCAATTCACAGGTTAAAAGAGGAAGTAAAATAATATGAGGACACCCATACTTTCTGAATTGATTCGATATACGGATACAAAGGCCTACCCTTTTCATATGCCGGGACATAAGAGAAGATTTTTAGACTTTGATAAAAATATTTATGAGCTGGATGTAACCGAAATTTCCGGAATGGACGAGATGCATGACCCAAAGGAAATCATAAGAGAGTCTATGGACTATCTGAAGGAAGTTTATGGAACCAGGGAATCTTTTTATCTGGTTAATGGTTCTACAGGAGGAATCCTTGCTGCGATTTTTGCGGCTATCCATAAAAAGGATGGAATCCTTGTGGCGAGAAATTGTCATAAAAGTGTATATCATGCCATAGAGCTTTGCAGGGCCACTCCTATCTTTCTTTATCCTAAGTGGAAGGAAGAATATGATTTTTATGGAGAAATTTCGCCGAAAAAGGTGGAAAAGATATTAAGCCGGAATGGAAAAATTAAGGCTATGGTATTCACTTCTCCCACTTATGAAGGCATCGTATCGGATGTAAAAAGAATCAGTGAAATTTGCAGGAAATATGGGGTTTTGTGTATTGTAGATGAGGCACATGGAGCCCACCTGCCTTTTGCGTCGAAAGCTGGAAATTTTCCAAAGAGCGCCATTACTTTGGGAGCAGATTTGGTCATTCAGAGTCTTCATAAAACTTTGCCAAGTCTTACCCAGACAGCCATACTGCATGTACCCGTTGGCAGCAGGGTGAATCTAGAGCGATTGAGGCATTACCTTACTGTGTTTCAGACTTCTTCGCCATCCTATGTTTTTATGGGGGCAATGGAGCGATGTGTGAATTTCATGGAGCAGGAAGGAAAGGAACTTTGGAGTCAGTACGAAAGTTTATTGGATGAGTTTTACCGGTCTTTACAGGGAAAAGAAGAACAAGGTTTAAAGCATTTTCGCTTATATCAGGGCGAAAAAGCATTTGGATTTGATAAAGGAAAAATTATTATTTCTACAAAGAATACTCCTTTTTCCGGGGCAGACCTTGCAGAGTGTTTAAGGGGAAAATACCAGATTGAAATTGAAATGGAAGCAGCCACGTATGTCATTGCCATGACCTCCCTTATGGATGATGAAGAAGGTTTTGTCCGACTAAAACAGGCGTTGCTTTCCATAGAGGAAGGATTCCGGACGGAATCCGGGGTTGGTAAAGGAATTTTAAATGGTGAATTGGATTCAAATGAAAACAAGGAAATTGGTTCAAGGGAACACAAGGAAATTGAATCAAGGGAACACAAGGGAATTGGTTCAAATGAACACAAGAAATTGGATTCAAAAGGGTTTAAGATTCCTAAGGCTAAGCGAAGGTGTTCTGTAAAAAAGGCTTTGAAAATGCCGGGGGAGGTAGTTTCCCTGAAAGAATGCAAGGGAAGAATCAGTAAAGATTACGTGTTTGTATATCCGCCAGGAATTCCGGTTTTAACACCAGGGGATGGCATTTCTAAGGAAATTAGAGATTTGCTGTTAAAATATATAGATTTAGGGTTAAACGTCAAAGGAGTTTATGACGATAAAAAAATAAAGGTACTAACCGAAGGGCTTGAAAATGGATAAAAAGGTGAAAGGAACATGCGCAGCTTCGCATGAGTTTTGGTGTGGCTTATGAAAAAAGGAATATTTATTACATTGGAAGGACCGGATGGTTCAGGAAAATCTACACAAATTCAGCTTTTAAGTGAATACTTAGCAGAAAAAGGATACGATATTGTTCTTACCAGAGAGCCGGGTGGTACTGCCATTAGTGAAGAAATCAGAAAAGTGATATTGAATCCTGAATTAAAAGAAATGAAGGATATGACAGAATTGTTGCTTTATGCTTCTGCAAGAGCTCAGTTAGTAGGGGAAGTGATAAAGCCGGCCTTAGAGCAGGGAAAGGCAGTGATTTCGGACCGTTTTATTGATTCTTCGGCGGTCTATCAGGGAATCGGAAGAGGATTAGGAATTGATACGGTTTATGAGGTAAACCGTTATGCTTTGCAGGGATTGATGCCGGATATTACTTTTTTATTGGATCTCGATGCCAAAGAAGGAATTAAGAGAAAGAAGAAACAGGCGGAATTAGACCGCATGGAGCAGCAGGATATTACATTTCATCAAAAGGTAGCCGAAGGATACCGGGAGATTGCAAAACGAGACACAGAAAGAATTATAAGATTGGATGGTACTTTACCAAGGGAAGTAATTTGTGATATGATAAGAGAAAAGGTAGAGAAACTTTTGGCTGATAACTAAGAGAGAAGAGGAGGGATTGTGATGGATTTAAAAATTCAGCAGGCACAGGCATTGGTGCAGACTCAGGCGAGAACAGAAGTAAATCAGAATGATGATACGTTTAAGTTTACTTTGATTTCTAACATTGAGGAAGCAGACCTTCAGGAACGTCTGAAGGTACTTATGGGTCAGATTAATGACCAGGGCGAGAAGATTGCGAAGCATATGGACATCAAAGATATGCGAAAATACCGTGCTGCAGTCAAAGAATTTATGAATGAAGTCGTTTCCCGTTCTCATAAATTTTCCAGAGAGAACTTTTTGGATAAGCGAGGCAGACACAGGGTTTACGGCATTGTGAAACTGGTGGATGAAAATCTGGACCAGCTGGCAGCAGAATTATTAAAAGAGGAAAAAGATCATTTGGCTATTTTAGCCCGTATCGATGATATCCGAGGGTTATTGCTTGATATTTCTACTTGATAAGGGGGCGTAAAGAATGCAGGAATGGAAAGAATTAGTTGAGGTAAATCTGATCTCCCAGATTAAGGAGACGGTAAGGAATGGAAATATTTCACATGGATATTTAATTTGTGGGGAAGAATATTCCGGAAAGAAAACGTTAGCGAAGATATTTGCAAAAGCAATCCTATGTAAGGAGGATGAAGTATACTGTGGAAAATGTACTTCCTGCCTTCAGGTGGACAATGAGAATCATCCAGATTTCTTTTATTTACGGTATGAGAAGGAAACCAGTATCTCTGTAGATGAAATCAGGAAACAGATCAACCAGACCGTAGCGGTAAAACCTTATGCTTCTGAACGGAAAGTGTACATTGTTCCGGATGCTGATAAAATGACACAAGAAGCTCAGAATGCATTATTAAAGACACTGGAAGAACCACCGGAGTATGTGACGATTCTTTTGTTGGCATCCAACCCGCAAAAATTTCTGCCAACGATTTTATCCAGAGTAGTACAGTGGAAGATAAAACCGGTAGCGCAGGAAAAAATAGTATCGCTTCTTGTTTCAAAATATGAAGTGGAAGAGAGTAAGGCAGAATTTTGTGCAGGCTTTTCTATGGGAAATATAGGAAAGGCCATTCGTTTGGCGACAGTTCCGGATTACCAGGAAATTTATGATTTTTGTATCCATCTTTTAAAATATATTCATGAAATGCCGGTGCATGAGATTATCTATGCCATGAAGGATTTGTCCAAGCATAAACTAAAGATTAATGAGTATTTGGATTTTATTATGGTATGGTACCGGGATGTATTGATGTTAAAGGCAACGAATAATCCGAATAAAATTTTGTTCAAGAAAGAATATAAAGATATTAGTAAGCAGTCTCAGAGAAGTTCATTCGAAGGATTAGAGCACATTATAACGGCAATTGACAAAGCGAAACAGCGTTTGGATGCGAATGTAAATTTTGATATTGCCATGGAACTTTTAATGCTTACCATAAAGGAGAATTAGCATGGTTGAAGTAGTAGGCGTAAGATTTCGAAAAACAGGTAAGATTTATCTGTTTCGGCCTGGAAAATATGATTTAAACGTTGGTGATAATGTTATTGTTGAAACTGCCAGAGGCGTGGAGTATGGCTGGGTAGTTTTAGGAAAGCGGAATACGGAGGAAGAAAAGATTATTTCCACCCTTAAGACCGTTATTCGGAAGGCTACACCGGAAGATGAAAAGAGGAACGAAGAAAATCATAAAAAGAGCCAGGAAGCTTTTAAATTATGCCAGGAGAAAATAAAGAAACATGAACTAAAGATGAAATTGATTGATGCGGAATATACCTTTGATAATAATAAGGTGTTGTTTTACTTTACCGCAGATGGAAGAATTGATTTCAGGGAACTGGTAAAGGATTTAGCCGCAGTATTTCGTACCAGAATTGAATTACGCCAGATTGGGGTAAGGGATGAAACGAAAATTGTAGGAGGAATCGGAGGTTGTGGACGTTCATTATGCTGTAATTCTTACTTAAGCGATTTTGCTCCAGTGTCCATTAAAATGGCAAAAGAACAGAATTTGTCTTTGAACCCTACTAAGATTTCCGGAATTTGTGGAAGGCTTATGTGTTGTCTGAATAATGAACAGGATACCTATGAATATCTGAATGATCATTTGCCGGAAGTAGGAGATACGGTAACAGTGATTGATGGATATAAGGGAGAAGTTCATAGTGTCAGTGTTCTTAGACAAAAAATAAAAGTAATTATTACAGATGATAAGGGCGATAAGGAAATTCGTGAATACAAAGCAGAAGAAGTGAAATTCAAACCTAGAAAGAGACGGGAACGTGTGGAACTGTCCAAGGAAGAATTAAAGGCATTAAAGGATTTAGAAAAGGATGAGGGAGAGTCTAAACTGTAATGATCAATCTAAATGCCAATGAAAGAATTGATGATTTAAATATTAAAGGATATCGGATTATTCAAAATCCTGATTTGTTCTGTTTTGGTATGGATGCTGTATTACTGTCCGGTTTTACCAAAGTGAAACCGGGGCAGAGGGTATTAGATATGGGAACCGGAACCGGTGTGATTCCCATATTGTTAGAGGCGAAGACAAAAGGACGAGAATTTATCGGATTGGAAATACAGGAATTAAGTTATGATATGGCGGTAAGAAGTGTGGCTCTAAA
>JBGVLX010000058.1:0-4831 GCA_045124495.1 Lachnospiraceae bacterium | reverse complement strand
TTTTGCAATTAACTATAAATCATTATTCTAAAAAAAGGAGAAAAAAGCATGGATAATGTATTTTTTTTAATCGGTCTGCTCCCTGTTGGTATCATTATCTTTTATATTATCGCCTACTTCATTGGAGATAAGGCTGAAAAGAAATATACAAAGGCACAGCTAGAGTCAGGAGAAGATAAGAGGATTTTTATGGAATTTGCCAGATCGATATTTGAACAACCGGAGGCATATCAATATGTTTCGGGAAGTTATATAAAGGCTTTAAAAACGGGGGCAAGTGAGTATACATATTATTTTCATTCCTATGTTGTTGCATTTAATCAGGAGGGTGAATTATGGGTTTGTCCATATCAATGCCAAAACCATGTGCCTGCATTAAATAATAAAATGAAGATTGATTTTTCTGAAGCGGCCATCAGTTACGACATAAAAAAGAAACAGACCACGGTTACCATTCGAATCGCGGGAGATCCGATGGAAATTTGGGTGGAAGATATTGTAGCGAGTGATGGTACCGATAATACTCAGGCGCCATTTGCCTTAGATCAGACCGCGGAAAGAGAACAATTAAATCAGGTATTACCTAAATTTAAGGAATTACGTAAACAACAGAAAGGATAAGGAAATGAGAGGAAAGAAGAATTTTTTTAGTAGTTTTGCAGGAGTTTTTTTGATTTTTGGAATTGTAATGGTTCTATTTTCTTGGGATACGATTTTGTATAGTTTCCAGGAACCGATTGATATTTATGAAGACGGATATGATTTTGCAAAAGAGGGAAAAGGTGGACACATTGATACCACACTTTATGCTTCTTTGGACGTAGCAGCATCCCTGACTACCACTACGACAAGAAGAGGAAGCACGGTATCCTCTTCTACTAATTATTATTATATCATTCCTGTATTCACGGAAAAAGGCGAGGAGTATTTTGTTTGTGTCGAAGTTAGTGAATCTGATAGATCCAAATATGAGGATTTAGCAGATGCTACTTGGGATTATCTGTTGGATGAAACTGCAGAAGACGTTAACCATCCTGGTATTAAGTTTACTGGTACTGTCAAGAAATTGGATGATGAAGTGTATGAATACATGAAGGATTGGTTTAGAGAGGCAGAATGGTTCGAAAGTGACGCGGATATTAACGAACGTGTATTACCTCTTGTATTAGAAGAATTGAATTTTGAAAATCGTAATGGACTTCTTATTGCGGATATAGTATTATTTGCTCTTGCTATTGTATTCTTTATTCTTGGCAAGAAGAGAGACAAGAAATTAGAAGAACAGGAAGAAGCTTTCAGACAACAGGTACAGGTTGTAAATAATGATGAAGTTTACATTAACCTTCCAATGGGTTCTTATCCAAGAAGTGAACTTGAAAGAGTAGAGGCATTCCTTTCTGCTAATAACAAGGTTCAGGCCATTGCAGCATTCCGTGACATCACAGGCTGTGGATTGGCTGAGGCGAAGGAAGTCGTAGATAATTGGTATAAGTATTATATTTAATTGGAGTGACTTTAAAGCCAGGTGTTGTAACTTGTATCAACAGGTGACACATAAATGCGGCATCAAGCCACCTTGGTGATGGTTTACAAGAGATGTCCTAAATAATGAAAGATGGTAGAATCCCTTATTTGACAGTTTGGATACTGTGAAGTAAGGGATTTTTATTATTCTTGACTGCATTGTGGGAGTGATTTAGAATATAAGAAGACAGTGAAACCGATTTGAAATTTATAGTTGTAAAGACTGTAACATCAGGGATTAAAGTAAGAAAGAAATTTTAGTGGAGGATTTGATATGGAAGCAATTGTAACTTTAAAAAAGGGAGAGGGCAGAACCATAAAAGCCGGTGGCATGTGGGTATTTGACAATGAAATTGCAAACATCATGGGGGAATTTGAAAACGGTGACATGGTCATAGTGCAAGACTTTGATGGTTATAAAATGGGAAAAGGATTCATTAACACCAATTCAAAAATCACCATTCGTTTGATGACCAGAAATAGTGAAGAAAAGATAAATGAAGAGTTTCTTATGATGAGGGTAAGAAATGCATGGGAATACCGAAAAAAGACCGTGGATATCAGCAGTTGTCGTATTATTTTTGGGGAAGCGGATTTTTTGCCGGGATTAGTGGTGGATAAATTTTCGGATGTTCTTGTGGTGCAGTCTTTGGCATTGGGGATTGACCGGTTGAAACATACCATATTAGACAGTCTTGTTAAAGTATTAAAGGAAGATGGGATTGAAGTTCGTGGAATATATGAGCGTAGCGATGCAAAGGTACGTACCAACGAAGGATTAGAACGCATCAAGGGATTTATAGGAGAAGAATTTGATACGAAGGTGGAAATCGTGGAAAATGGGGTACATTATCTGGTAGACGTAAAGGATGGTCAAAAAACCGGATTTTTCCTTGACCAGAAGTACAATCGCCTTGCTATTCAGAGACTTTGTAAAGATGCAAAAGTGCTGGATTGTTTCACCCATACCGGCTCCTTTGCCTTAAATGCAGGAATTGCGGGGGCAGCTTCTGTCCTTGGGGTGGATGCCTCACAACTTGCGGTAGACCAGGCAACAGAAAATGCTGCATTAAATGGTTTGTCGGATGTTGTTAAATTCCAATGTTTGGATGTATTTGAATTGTTGCCGGAACTAGAAAGAAGGAAGGAACAGTTTGATGTGGTAATTTTAGATCCGCCTGCCTTTACAAAATCCAGAAATTCCATTAAGAACGCCGTAAAAGGGTATCGGGAAATCAATCTTCGTGCCATGAAATTAGTCAAAGATGGCGGATTTTTGGCTACCTGCTCCTGTTCTCATTTTATGAGTTATGAGTTGTTTACGAAAACTATTAATGAAGCAGCGAGAAATGTGCATAAACGTCTAAGACAGGTGGAATTTCGAACTCAGGCACCAGATCATCCGATTTTGTGGGCTGCGGATGAATCTTATTATTTGAAATTTTATATTTTTCAAGTATGTGATGAGAGATAGAAGGAATTGGGGATTGTGAAACTATATTCTTTTTTCATCACTTAATATAAGTTTCGGTAGTTTCGTAATTGCCTGATTAGATAGAATGGAAAGGTGAAGGTGTAATGGAGAAAGAGAAAAAAAGTAACCAGCTTCCTGTCTGTCCACATCAAAAGAAATGTGGGGGATGTCAGTATCAGGGGATGTCCTATGAGGAACAGTTAAAAAAGAAGGAAGCTAAGGTAAGAAAACTTTTAAAGCCTTTTGGTAAAACAAGAAGTATTGTGGGGATGGAATATCCGTATTATTATAGGAATAAGGTGCATGCTGTGTTTCACCGGAAAAAGGATGGGAGTATTGTTTCCGGGGTTTATGAAGAGGGAACCCATTTTGTGGTGCCGGTGGAAGAATGCCAGATTGAAAACCAGAAGGCGGATGCCATCATCCGGGATATCCGTGGGCTTTTAAAATCTTTTAAGATACAGCCCTATAATGAGGATACCGGTTTTGGGCTTCTTCGGCATGTGCTGATTCGCACCGGATATGATACGGGGCAGATTATGGTGGTTTTAGTCACCGGGTCTGTGATTTTTCCTTCCAAAAATAATTTTGTAAAGGCCTTGAGAAAATTGCATCCTGAAATAACCACCATCGTACAGAATATCAACGATAAGAAAACCAGCATGGTACTAGGAGAGCGGGAACAGGTGATGTTTGGAAAGGGATATATTGAGGATTCCCTTTGTGGCATGACCTTTCGAATTTCTGCGAAATCCTTTTATCAGGTAAATCCAAAGCAGACAGAATTGCTTTATGAAAAAGCCATGGAACTGGCGGATTTGCATCAAAAAGAGGTGGTTCTGGATGCGTATTGCGGAACCGGAACCATTGGGTTAATCGCTTCAAAAAAGGCGAGAGAAGTCATTGGAGTGGAATTAAACAAAGATGCAGTGGCAGATGCTGTGATCAATGCGAAGAAAAACGGAGTAAAGAATGCCAGATTTTATCAAAAAGATGCGGGAAAGTTTATGCGGGAACTTGCGGCAAAAAAAACTTCTATTGACGTAGTCTTTATGGATCCGCCCCGAAGTGGAAGTGATGAGGCATTTCTTTCTTCTTTGGTGGTGTTAAAACCAAAAAGAATCGTCTATATTTCCTGTAATCCGGAAACACAGGCAAGGGATTTAAACTATTTAACGAAACAGGGGTATGAAATGAAAGAGAGCGTGCCTTTTGATTTGTTTCCTTTTACGGTGCATGTGGAGACGGTAGTTCTTTTGTCCACACAAAAAGCCAAGAGATATGTCGACATTGAAATTACTACAGATGAGCTAGATTTGACATGTGCAGAAGCAAAAGCAACTTATGAGCAGATAAAAACCTATATCAAGGGAAAATATGGGTTTAATGTTAGCAATCTTTATATAGCTCAGGTAAAAAAAGAATTTGATATTATTGAAAGAGTAAATTATAATAAAGGTACAGGGGGACATAAAGTTCCACAGGTAACTGAGAAAAAAAGAGATGCGATTATTGATGCATTAAAACATTTTAAGATGATTTAGGGAGGTTTATATAATGAAAAGAAAAATAGGTACAATTTTATTAGCGTTATCAATAGCAACAATTTCTTTAACAGCTTGTGGAAATAAAACGGAAAATGGTACTGCACAGGTTGGGGTTAATAATGAAATTAATGCAGGAAAAGAAGTGGTGATTGAAAAATTACCATGGCTCCCTCTCAGTTCTTTAGAATCACACCCAGAACTTCGTGAAGCCTTTGATACATATTTCAAAGTCACAGGAACCACAGGCAACAAAGAAGGCTGTATTTATTACAATCCAGACACAAAT